>JBGCES010000020.1:0-6233 GCA_045106545.1 Saprospiraceae bacterium | reverse complement strand
GAAACTTGGATCGCGAAATACATTGCTCAGTTTCAAGGTCTTATAACCACCTTTAAAGCGTTGTTTTTTCTTGGTATAATTAGCTTTGATATTAAACGGCAGCTTGGTCGATTCGGATTTACGGGTATTGTAAAAAGAACTATTTCCTTTGTAGCGTACACCTACATCTTTATAAACTACGCCATTGAGCGATACATCCGCGAGAATGCGATGATCGTTGCCATCATCCTTTAAGGAGTCGAGCAAAAATGCCCAATTGTCATCCGCGAAGGTGATTTTTACATCTTTGACGGAATAAATGTCGTAGAGATCTTGAGCAATTAGGGTTTGAAAAGAAATGGTGAATAGGATTAAGAGCGTTGTAAGTACGGCATTACGTTTACTAAATTTTAAAAGTTTAGTAAACGTAGCAAACGCCTTAGGGATCGGATACCTCTGAGGTATCCGATCCCTGTTGTCAGCGACTAATTTTTTATTAAAGATATCAGTAGAATTTTTATAATGAGAAAGCATATTTGTGTTCAAATTTTCGTTTAGACCGCCTAAATTGTCTGAATTTGCGTGCTAAAAAATGTTTATCTAACATCTAACGTCAAATCTCTTTTGCGAGGTAGATTAATATTTTTTTAGGTAGTAAATGCGGTATAGATCGTTCCTTACGAACGGATTGCAACTACAAACTACCAACTTAAATACTACCAGCTACTCGCTACTTCTCTAACCAAAACGGCAGTGTCGCATAATCATTGCTGACTAATGAATCCTTTTCAAGTTCCCACTGCATTATTTTAATTTGGTGTTGACCCGCAGCTAGTTTTTCTGTATTAATCATCGTCCGAATACCTCGTTCATCCTGATTCGGGTGGCGAAAATAGAAAAATTGTGGTTGGGTTAATAGCGAGTCGTTCAAATAGATTTGATAAGAACGGCTAAGACAGTTTAGTAATGCTTGAGAATCGGCTTCTTCAATGATTGGATCGTTTAATTCTACGCCTCTTTCGAAGTTGTAACCACTAATAATAGAACGCTGTTTACTTGGCTTATAATCCGAACACATTTTCTGTATCGCAGCATTATTTTCTACTTGATAGTTGATGAAAAGTGGAAAATAACGCTCTTTTAAACGGTCTGATGGAATACTCGCCCAGCGGATGGCAGCATCGCTTTGTCGCAAATTATCATAATAGTTTTGCCTCATATTTACTGCCGTTGTATTATCAGGGAAAAACATATTTTGATCAAAACGGAAGAACGGAATATTGAAAATAATAAAGACGTAGCCGAACAGGAACATACAAAAGTACGATTTGCGATAACGACTAAGAAAAGTGTAGTAGATAGAACGATAAACGAAAGAAAGGGTAATAGTGGTGAAAATTCTATAGATAGGTAAATAGAACTTACTTACTCGACGATATTTTTTGAATAATCCACCAGTAAAGGTGTCAATGAAATAGAAAATCCCAGCAAAGTTAAAAGTAAGTACAATGGCAACTAGAATACCTCTGGTAAATTCATTATGATCAAAGCCAATCCAGATTAGTAGTTGTTGTAAAAGAATCGCCCAAAAGAAATACGCCACAAAGGACAAAAACATGAAAAACACCAGAAAAGTAAACGCAAAAATCGAACTACAGAAGTTATCTAAACGGACGATAAGTTTATCTAAATTTGTGAGGCGATCTCGTAATTGCTCCGTAAAAAAAGAGCTATAATTGAGCCGTTCAAAATCAATCGTTTTTTGAACGGAGCGTAGTCCAACCGTTCCGACCCATATTCCACGTACTGCGATATGGACGACTAAATTGAGAATCAATGCGCCCGTACCAATAATCAGTGTACCGATAATAGAAACGGCTAAAGCTTTTCCAGCATTCCCAAGGTCATAATCTCTTTGAACTTGACCAATGATTTCAATGAGCGCTTCGTTTGCTTGGAACAACAAAAAGATCGAAAAACCCGAAATAATTAATTCGAGATTCCAGCTTTCCCGTTGCAGGTTTTCTAGCCAATCGGATAATTTCTGATTTTGCGCATCCATGTTAATTAGTAGGTAGGGTTTGAGTGGGGTGTGTGTACCCCATACTCAAAATTATTTATTAACCGACTCTAATGAAGCAGAAAGACGTTCATACATATAACTATTAGGATGAAAACTTGCTGCTTTGGGATTGCGGGTATAGAGATAATATTCTACCGAATCTTTTCCTGCTGGCGGTGTTATTTTTGCGCCGTAAACCCCATCATTCGCAGCTCCGTCTTGCTGTTGACCATTGTCATACATCTCTTTTTCCATAAAGGGCGATTTCGCATCGAAACGATAAAAGATGGTAACATTTTTCGGACGACGCTCAACGGTTGCCTGAACTGTAAAACTGCGCTTCTTTTGATTGGACAATTTTTTACGACCCAACACTTTTACTTCTGTTACTTTTGGAGGCAAAACGGATAAGGCTTTGTGCGCATAGAGGAAATTACTCCGTTTTTCCATCAATTCTTGAATCCCTGGGATGCGACTGCGTTTACCAATCGTACTAATCAAACTTTTATTAAAATCGTTGATGCTGTAGCCCCAATCTTGTGTATTGGTCAACGGAACTCGAATTAACTGCTGTAACTCCTGTGCGCGCATCGCGTAGCGATTAGAACGAAACCAATCTTTAATAATTACACGAATGTGATTGAGGTAAATATTTTTGTATTCCGCATTAGCTAATAATTTGGAAATCAGTGGTTTATCTGGGTTGTTTGCATGTAAAAGCGGATCGAGATTCATTAAGTCCCGCAGTTTCAAGTCACTACCATCGCCCGTATTTTTAAATCCACCAAAGGATAAATTCAAATCCCACAAAATGGGCGTAAATTGACCAGAAAGTGTATCGCGGTATAGGTAATAATTTTGACTTGTTTGTCCGCTGTAAGAGCTCAAATTTGCCACGACATTATTAAAAGCCAACATCCATAACGTCCGATCTACGTCTAATACTCGCTCAATCCGTTCGGAATGATTGGATAATACATTGGTCATTTCGATTAAATCATCCCAACCTTCTTTGCTTTCAATTTCAAAATTATTTAAATAACAACTGGTATTATTGGCATAATTTAATGCCGTAATGGCTTCTGCACTGCAACGCGATGAGTTGAAATCCTTCTGCGGATTTGCTTTAAAGAAGCTCCCGTTGTCATTATCAAAATTGCGCTCCAAAAACTCATCTGCAATGGGTTCTACATTCACAAATAAGCCATAATATTGATTATTGATATACGTTCGCGCATAATTTGCCTGCGGCGCAGGCATGTAATCCCGCGCAATTTCGTAACCCAATACTTCACGAATCATACTTGGATCGCGCAACGAATTAGACAATTTTAATTTCTTATGCCCTTGATGGTTTTGCTTTTTCTTAATGTAATTTAGCTTGATAAACAAGGCATTACGTGGGCTGCCCGTCTGAAAAGAACTGCTTCCGCGAAAACGTACCCCTGCATCTGGGTATTTTTCACCATTGATGGTTACTTCCGCCAACAATAAACCATTTCCGTTGGTGCGGAGCGAATCCAAAATATATTGCCAATCGTCGTCCTCAAATTTGATTTCGATATTTTGGACTTTATCGGTCGCATAAAAATTCGCTTGTTCTTGTGCAATCAAATAGCTATTACTGCAAAGAAAAGCAAGTAAGATAAGTAATGTGTTTTTCATTCCCGTGAGTTCGTAAATAAATATTATTTAAAAGGATGTTGGAACTTGGGTAAAATACCGTTCCAAAATCTAGTATCCAACATCCAATATCTTTTTTAGAGGGCGTTCAAAGGTGTGCAAAAGTTCAAACGCAATAATACGGGAAATTATTGAAAAGGAGATTATTCCGTAAGCCGCAAAAACGTATGTTTTTGTATCGCATTTTGAATCGCGGCTTTGTTTACCTCCACTTTATCCCCCGCAATCAGCAACTTCGTTCCTTCCTGCGCAATTCCACCAAATAACCATTCCACAATCGCCTCAATTGGCTGGCTTTCGCCAAAAGTCAGATAAAATCGCACCGATTCTTGATAACCAATCGACGTACCGCGATGATCTTGATCCATGACCAAACTCGCGTCTGTTTTTGGAATTTTAAACGTCTCGCCGTACATCAGCCAGCGATAGCGGCGACCAAAGAGCAAATATTTCAAATCTTTATTGCGGGTAATCACTTCGATTTTTAATTTACGCGCTGCAAAGAGCGCCGCAGAATGACGGTATAATTCGGTTGGCGCAGATGGATCTAGGGCAGGGGTTTTGATTTTTCCATCATAATAATCCTGCATTTTTTTCATCACGGCTTCCAACAGTTGAAAACGATCAGTTGCCATTTCTACGACGGTTTCATCATCGTATTTAGCGAAATTATCAGGGTGATATTTGGCGCGGAGTTGTTTTTGTTTGGTAGCAAAGTCCTCCTTAGACAAGTCTTGCACAGATTGTCCAAAATATTTTTGAATCGTTGCTTTTTCCTGTTCGGTAAACATATAAATAGAAGTTAGATATTAGACGTTGGACTTTAGGGGTATGCACGAAGCTATCACAATTTCACCATTACCCCATTTCACAATCGTCTCTACCCAACAAGTAAAAGTGCTTTTTCGTTGTTGCAGTTCCAACAAAATAAATTACATTTGTTATTGGGGCACAGGTTTGCAACCTGTGTATTCTACTACTGATATAACAAAGCAAATTTAAATTACACTACTGATACCTTTCACAGGTTAAAAACCTGTGCTCCACTATGGCTAAATTCCCATTTTTCCAACAACACGATATGATGGACTGCGGTCCGACCTGCATACGCATGATTGCTGCGCATTATGGCAAGCAATATTCGTTGCAGCACCTCCGTGAGATCAGCTACATCGATCGCGAAGGCGTGTCAGCGCGTGGAATTGTGGAAGCAGCGGAGCACATCGGATTGCAAACAATCTCTATTCTCGTCCCGCTCAATGGCGATGACGAAATCCCTGGTTTGGAGGAAGATGTACCATTGCCAGCGATTGCGCATTGGAAGCAGGAACACTTTGTGGTAGTTTATAAAATCACAAAAAAATACGTTTACATTGCCGATCCCGCTGATGGGAAGCGGAAAATTCCTAAGTCACTTTTTAAAAAGAATTGGCAAAGTGATGGTGATAAGGGCATTATTATCGTTGCCGAACCAACCCCCGAATTTTATGCAGCGGAAGGTGTAAAAACGCCAAAAACGGGTTTCAAATTTCTCTTTCGTTACCTGCGACCTTATCGAAAGCTGATCCTTCAATTGCTGCTCGGTTTGTTGCTGGGAAGTCTGATTCAGCTAATTTTCCCATTTCTAACCCAGTCTGTAGTTGATATTGGAATTCAAAATCAAGATATTAATTTCATTTACTTGATTTTAGCAGCACAGTTGATGCTGTTTTTAAGTCAAATGGCAGCGACGTTTATTCAAAACTGGATTTTACTGCATATCTCTACGCGCGTCAATGTGAATTTGATTAGCGACTTTTTGAGTAAAATTATGCGATTGCCTGTTGGCTATTTCGATACAAAAATGATCGGTGATCTATTGCAACGCATTGGCGATCATCGACGCATCGAACTTTTTCTGACTAACTCTACGCTGAACGTTATCTTTTCTGCTTTTAATATCGTTGTTTTCAGTGTTGTATTAGCAATTTATAGCTGGACGATCTTTGGTATTTTTATCGTGGGAAGTATTCTTTATGTGCTTTGGATTACGATTTTTTTAGAACGCCGCGCACAAATTGATTATCAAAAATTCACGCATAACGCTGATAACCAAAGTGAGTTGATCGAGTTGATTCAGGGCATGCAGGAAATCAAATTGCAAAACAGTGAATTGAAACACCGTTGGAAATGGATGGACATTCAGGCGAAGTTATTTAAGGCAAATATTAGATCATTACAAATTACTCAGTATCAAGATGTTGGAGCAGGTTTTATTAATCAACTCAAAGATATTTTAATTACTTTTTTTTTTTTTTTTTCTGTCATTGAGGGAAGTATCATATTTTGTATGTTGGTTGCGATTCAGTATATTATGGGGCAAATGAAGGGACCATTGCAACAGATGGTTTTGTTTCTAAGAACAGCGCAGGATGCTAAATTGAGTTTAGAACGCTTGGGCGAAATTCACAGCAAAGAAAACGAAGAAGAAGATCGCGAAAATCGCACGGATGTAGTGCCTATTCAACAG
>JBGCES010000002.1:0-8556 GCA_045106545.1 Saprospiraceae bacterium | reverse complement strand
TAGTTATTTGAATATTAAAACCCTGCGCTCAATCCAAACGTTACCGAACGCGCAATTGGATAGCGACCGTTATCAACGCCATTGATTAATGGATTTTGGTTGAAAGAACCAATCTCAGGATCATAACCTGAATAGCTCGTCCAAGTCAGTAAATTTTGTCCGCTGGCGTAAACGCGTAAATTATTAAAGTGCCATTTGCGCAATAGCTTTTTCGGAAATTGATACGCTAAAGTCAAATTACGTAAACGTAAAAATGAACCGTCTTCAATAAAGCGGTCAGAAATACGTCGATTTGAATTAGGATCTGGACCAGTTGCACGAGGAATTTCGGTACTTGGTTCGTTATTGCGAAAGCGATCTTGCACCACTTTGGATTGATTGGATAAACCCGTCATTCCTTCCGTATCGCGACGTAGTAAATTGAGAATTTCATTTCCATAAACACTTTGCAAAAAGAAACTCAAGCTAATGCCTTTGTATTCTAAATCGTTCGTAAGGTTTAAGGTAAAATCAGGAAGTGGATTACCTAGAAAGGTTTGATCTTCATCATTGATAATTCCATCATTATTCAAATCTTTGAATTTGATATCACCTGCGCGCGTTCCATCCGATTGAAATGCACTTTCGACAACTTCTGCTTGATTTTGGAAGATACCATCCGTTACATAACCATAAAATTGACTAATTGGGCGACCTTCTACGGTTCGCGTTACAGGAATACGTTGAATCAAACCAACAAGGCTTCCATTATCACCTAAGTTGATCACCTGATTGGTGTTTTTAGTAAAATTAGCGGTTGTTCGCCAGCCTAATGCCCCTGTGGTATTTACTGTATTTAAGGATAATTCAATCCCTGAATTTTCAATTTCGCCAATATTCACAAATGGCGGTGTCAGCGAACCCGCAGTGAGTGGAATCAAAGCAGGGAGCAACATGCCATTTGCATTTTTAATGTAATAATCCGCAATAATTTCAATGCGATTTTTAAATAATCCAATATCAACTCCCACATTCGTTTGACGTGATGCCTCCCAGCGCACATCGGGGTTGGCGATATTAGCTGGCGCAAAACCAGTGAGTAAATTATCACCTTGTACCACATTGATTGAGCGCAAATTGGAGCTATATGAATACAAGCCAATTTCCTGATTTCCAACTTCACCAATCCCTGCCCGAATCTTCAAATTATCTAACACATCCACATCTTCCAAAAAGCCTTCATTCGATAATCGCCAAGCTACAGCTACCGAAGGAAATATTCCGTAACGATTATTTGGGCCAAAACGAGAAGAACCATCTACTCGCAAGGTCGCCGTTAATAAATAACGATCCGAAAAGCCATAATTCAACCTTCCGAAATAGGACATCAACGCCCAGTGACCTGCGCCACCGTCATTTTGCTGCTGACCAGCATCGCCAAGTGTTAATTGCTGTAAATCGTTGGTGGGTAAATTTTCGCGCGAAGCGAAAAGCCATTCGTACTTGCCCGTTTGTGCTTCAAAACCAAGCAAAGTGGTTACATTATGGTCTTTCGCGAAACGTTTATTAAAGGTCAGTAAATGCTTATTGATCCAAAAGAGATTATTGCTCAAACTGCGACGTACGCCCGACTTACCAAAGAAATTTCCGCGTTCAAAAGAAGGAAAAAAGGTATTATGATTGGTGTAAACGATGTCTGTTCCGAATTCCGTGCGGTATTTCAAAAATGGAAAAATATCTGCTTCGAAGTATACATTTGCTAAAGCGCGAGTTTTGATATTGCGATCTTTAGTATCCAAAGCGCGGGCAACAGGATTGTCAAAGGAAAGCGTGATTTCCTCTTGCGGGCCAGCGAAACTACCATCTACATTACGCACAGGTGCATTGGGTACCATTAATAATGCCGTATAAACTACGCCATTGCTATTGTCATTAAAAGTAATGTTTTCATTGGTACGACTCAATAAAAAACTATTGCCTATACGAATACGATCATTGAATTTGTGATCTAAATTGATTTTACCTGAAATCCGCGAAAAGTCCGAGCCGACTACAATTCCTTCTTTTAAATGATAGCCGCCAGAAAGCGCGTACCGGGTTTGTTCCGTTCCACCAGTTGCCGTTAATTGAACGTTTTGCATTCCTGCTACTCTAAAAACCGCATCTTGCCAGTCTGTTCCTTGCCCTAGTAATTCAGGGCGCGTGAACTCATCAATTACATCCCAACCAACATCACCATAGTAATCTGCATACTCTTGTAAACTCAGCACAGGAAGTTTATTTGCCAATTGCTGCATACCGTAGTAAGTATCTAAAGATAAGGTTGAGCGTCCTTTTTCTCCACGTTTTGTGGTAATCAAGACAACACCATTTGCCGCGCGCGCACCATAAATTGCAGTAGCGGAGGCATCTTTCAGCACTTCGATGGATTCAATATCACTGGGATTGATGGTATTTAAAGCATTTGAATTTTGTCCACCTCCATCCAGTTCTCCGAAGTTAGAAGAAGTACCTGCATTATCGTTTACTACGGGAATTCCATCAATCACGTAAAGTGGTTCGGCAGTCAAAGTAGAGCCAATTCCACGAATACGTACGGACACGCCACCGCCAGGTGCACCCGAATTCTGTGTAACCAAAACACCTGCGGCGCGTCCTTGCAAAGCCTGATCCAAACCAGTCGTTGGCAATGCCTTGAGTTCTTCTTCACCAATGGAGGCCAATGAACCAGTCAGGTCACTACGTTTCTGTGTGCCATAACCGACAACTACGACTTCTTGTAAATCAGAAGCGTTTTCTACTAAAAGTACTTCGCCTAATTTTGCTTGATTAACCCGAATCGTTTGTTCTTCGTAGCCAACGTAAGAGAAAACCAATAAATCACCTTTTTCTACACTGATGGAAAAGCTGCCATCTAGGTCAGTAACAGTACCCGAAGTTGCGCCTTTCACGACAATGTTTACTCCAATCAGGGGTTCGCGATCGTCAATATCTAATACATAACCCGTTGCATTAATCACTGGTGAAGTTGTCGTTTCCTTGAGTTGAATCATTTTAGGACGAGCAACCGATAAGGTGGGTCTTTTTACTTGCTTAATGACAAAAGTTTCGGGATCAAGTCTTTTAATTTTCAAATCTAATCCGCGTACTAACTTAGAGAGTTCATCCTCTATATTAGTACCTAACATACGCCAATTTTTGATCGAGAATTTACCAATTTGTTCTGTATCGTAAATGATACTGACGGCGTACTCTTTTGCAACTTGTTCTAAGGCTTCCGAAAGCGTTAGATTGACGGCTTGAAAATGATTATTTGCATAAGTTTGAGTAATAAAGGTCGTTGAAATTAGCATAAAAAATACCAGCAAGCAACGGGAGAACAAGTCCGTGTTTTGGGTAAAAATATTTTTTGTAGTAAACGTTTTATTCATAGACTATCAGGTTGAGTTCGTTTCGCAAAAAAGGTAAACAATTGGTTGTCAATAAATTACAAGCATTAAATTCATTTTAAACTAGTGCAATTCGTAGTGCTGTTCTCCTACTTTCTCAAAATTCAAATCGTAAATCTCGTGCAGTGCTTCCAATAATAAAGTAGGATTATCGCGCGGTACAGATGCCGTCACAGTTCTGGTCAAAACCTTATGATTAAAAACATCTATCTCCCAATTATATTCCTGTTCTAACTGCGCAATAATCTCGGCTACCGTATTTTTATTAAAGACTAATTTGCCATCGCGCCAAGCAATTACAGCTGTCGTATCTACTGCACCCACTACTTGACTAATTAACGTAATCACTGCCCGTTCACCAGGTTGTAAAAAAGTAGATTCGTGGGTTGGCGTATTGATTTGTACTTTACCAGAAGTTAAGGTGACGGTTAGTTTTTTTGCACGTTGCTGCACATTAAAAGTTGTACCTAAAACCTGTACTTCTCCTTGTTCGGTGGACACCGTGAAAGGTCGCTGTGGGTCGTGAACAATTTTAAAATAAGCTTCGCCGCTCAGATTTAATTCCCGCTTTTCATTGCTTGCTTTTATTGGATATGAAACGGAAGAATTTGCATTCAAATAGACCTCACTACCATCGGGTAAAGTTACCGTGGTCGTCTCGCCGTAACCAGTAGCTATTTGCTGCATTTGGGATTGGCTACTCCATTGATACCAACCTAGCAGTCCTATTAAAAATAAGATGCTTGCCGCCACGCGCCAGCGATAATAATTACTAAATTGACGAGTTTTAGCTGTAGGGCGATTAGATAATTTAGGTGCTAATTTCACCCACTCGTCTACTGCTTCTTGTTCACTGTTTTTTAAACCTAATTGCCGTACTATCTGATTCGCGATCAAGAAATTTTCCTGTTGATCGGGAAACTGTTTTAGCCAATCATTCCAATACTGCTCACTCTCAGCTGAAGGCTGTAAGCAATGTTGTTGAAATTGTTCATCCGCCGCAATTGCATCTGCGGTCATTGGTTGCTGCATAGAGCGTTTATTTGTGATTAATTTAGAAGCGATGCCTCAGATATACTAATGTGCTTCTAATTGGATAGAGGAAGGATAATTTGGAATTTACTATCAATAGCCAAACTTTTTTCAAAAAAAATGAAATACGTCCAACTTTTATTGGAAAAGACAGATTAAGGCGGCTACTTGTAGTGCGTTTTTTAGTTTTTTAATAGCGGAAAAAATTTGATTATAAATGGTCTGCTTACTCTTGCCTCGAAGCTCGGCAATTTCATCATAACTCATGCCTGCAAAGAAACGGAGTTGCAATACTTCTAGCTGCTGCTCTGGCAAATTTTGTAGCGCGTTTTGAATCCGCTGCCGTGTTTCTTTATCTGTTTCTTGAAATATTAAACGATCTTCATAAGAATCGACGCTGGCTGTTATTACCTTTTCGGATAAACTCGTGATTAGAAAGTTCTGCTGATTGGAACGAATCAATTTTCGAACTAAAGATTTGCGTAAGTAAGCATTGAGATGAGTAACCTGTGAGAGGCGATCGCGTTTTTCCCAAAGTTCCAAAAACAGGCTTTGGATAGCATCTTGCACGGCGGGACGATCCGCGCCCGTTTTCAATCCGGTAGCGATCAGAGAACCGTAATTTTGTAGAAATATTTTTTCTAATTCGGTTTTATCGATGTGATTGTTGCTGGACAATGATTTTCTTATAAAATGATATTCTAAGATAGCTGGTATTTTAGGAATACCAACTATCTCAGCCAATTTTATTATTTCTCCATCATCGCCAAATCTGCTTCCGCTGCGATATAACCGAACGCCGCCCAGCCTTTTTGATCTGTCATTTCTTTGAAAATCTGCTCTGCTTGTTCTGTTTTTCCATTATATAAATACCAGTTGCCAAGAGCGTATTGAGCAGCCGATTTCCCTGGATTATCTTCGCCTTGTGGCGCAAATTCTTCCGCAGTGAGTTCACCTTGATAGAACAAACAAGCACGGTGGTAATCCTGATTTTCGATCACATCCAAATCAGCAGTAATGGGTGTTAAAAAACTTTTTGCTAATTCGGGTTTACCCATCCGCCGCGCAATCATGTATAACCAATGCGTAGAACTCA
The DNA here is from genome assembly GCA_045106545.1 of Saprospiraceae bacterium. GTDB lineage: Bacteria > Bacteroidota > Bacteroidia > Chitinophagales > Saprospiraceae > JBGCES01. Next base: position 3,000 of record JBGCES010000002.1, on the reverse strand, counting down.
CTAAGTTGTCAGGTTTACTACCTGTGGCACGACATTTTTCGTAAGCAGAAAGCGCATTTCCCCAATCGTGTTTTAAATAATAAGCCAATCCGAGGTGATAATAAATGTTGCCGTGCGTCGTACTGACGGGTTCATTTCGCGCATTCGGCATTCCGTCTGGTTCAATTGCATTTGGCTGATTTTCAATCAATTGCGCCGCTTTTTCAAAATCAGCGATGGCATTATCTAATTTCCGTAAAGTAATATAACGATGCCCACGATGACGATATAAACGAGCTTCTTCGGGAAATTTTTCGATGCCCTGCGTATATAAATCTATCGCTTCCTGATATTTTCCAGCGTAAGCTAAAAAACGTCCGTACCAGATTAGATTCATCAAAAAATCGGGATTTACTTCATAAGCATTACGCTTTTCAGCGAGTTTTTCGAGTGCTTTTTCGGATGGATCGGGTGCAAAAAGTGGTTCGCCGAGTAAGGAAGTAGTTGCAGGTTTTATTTCTGTTTTTGGCAGCATTTCCACTGTTTGTTCGGTGGATTCGGGAGCGTTTTGACAACTAAAAAATAAGAGTAAGGAGAGGAAGAAAAGTGGTTTCATGATTTTTGTTTTTAGTATTAAAAATTCCGTCCGTTGAAGCATATAGGACGGCGTTTTGAAAGCGTCGTTCGATTTTAAAAATATAGAAATACGCTAGCTATTTCGCTTTCAATCGTTCTAAAATCGCTTGCGGATTTATCATCTTTCCATTCCGAAAAACGGTTTCGATTTGCTGCGTATTAGAGATATTCTCTAATGGGTTTGCATTCAGTAATAGCAAATCTGCTAATTTACCCGCTTCAACAACTCCTATTTCTTTTTCTAAATTAAAATATTGTGCAGGTCGTAAAGTAGCGGCAGTCAAGGCTTGTTTGGGTGTTAAACCACCTTGTACTAATAGTTCTAATTCATGATGCAAAGACAAACCAGGCGTCAGAAAAGCAATCGGCGTATCCGTTCCAGCTAAGATACCAATTTTGTTTTTTTCTAACTCGTCCACCAGGTCGATACTCCATCTGCCAAATTCACCGCGTGCAGAATCCGCAGGCATTTCGCTTAGTTCCAGCGAGCGTTTTGTCCACTGTTGTTCGGTCGAATCGGGTAGGTAGCTATAAGATGTTCGATAAGTTTCATCAGCCCATAAGCGATGTACCGAAAAGGCGTTAATCGTCAAGGTAGGACATTGCCAAACATCGTTTTCAGCAAGTGCGGCTAAAACTTTTTGCGTCTGCTCAGGCGATTGATTTTTTAAAGCTGCTGAACGTTGTGCAGCGTGAATACGGGAACGCAAAACGCCACCCTGCAAACTATCGATTTCTAATAAATTACGTCGGTCGGTCAATAACGCTTCCCAGTTTTCAGCACAACTCATTTCCAAGTTTCGCAAGTGTTCCATACTCCGCAAACCCATCTTCGCCGCACTAATCACATCCATACTCAAAGGCACATGTCCCGTTACGACTAAATTATGACTCGCTGCCGTTTCAATGACCGATTTAAAGGCTTCGGGCGTCAGCATTTCGTAGCTTTTGATTAAATCTACCTTAGCAGCGGCAAGGCTATCGACGGTGCGTTTTGCCCGTTCTGCACTTGAGGCATCCATACCCAACGGAGGACGACCTGGGCTGCCATCATACACCACTGGATCACCATCCAAAAGCGGACCTGCAACCATTAGACGCGGAGTGGTATTGGGGTTCTTTTTGGCTTCCTCGCGCCATTTTTTTAATAAATGTAATTGCCCGCCCGTATCACGCACACTGGTGATGCCGTAAGCTAAAAATAAGTCATTCATCACGGGACTTATCGCTTCGTCATACACCATGTGTACGTGTGCATCCCATAGTCCAGGCATTAAGAATTTGTTCGTCCCATCAATCACAGTTGCAGTAGCAGCAGGGTTGATTTTCGATCCATCAGTGATAGAATAAATGCGTTCATTTTGGAGGACGACCGTTTGATTTTTACGCAAGCCATTGACGACGTCTAAGACATTGACGTTTTGGATAATTGTACCAGTGGTAGTAGCGGTTTGGCAACTAAAAAAGGTGCAAATACAGAGTAGAAAAATTGGATAAAAATACTTCATGTTTTAGGTGTAAGTTGGTTAGTTTTGAAACACATATGGATAATGCGGCAAGCCGCAAATCAGCACATATAGAAATGAAACACATAGGCAGATAGGACACATAGGACTCAATACACCTATGTATTTCATTATCAATACTTTACATCGCTGCTATTCGTGCTAACATCGCTTGGGTTTGAGTATTTTCAGGGTTTAATTTTAAAGCACGCTCCAATAGTTTTTTGCCCGCTACGACGTCATTTTTCAATAAACGAATCGCGGCTTTATTGACGATCGCTTGCTCATAATCGGGGTCGAGTTGGATAGCACGATCATAATGATTTTCGGCTTGGTCATACTTGCCTTCGAGGGCGAAAACATAACCTAAATTAGTGAGCGCAATGGGGCGTTTAGGATGTTCTTTTAAAACAAAATTAAGCTCGCTTTTTGCTAAATTCAAATCTTGTAAATAAACGGCAACTGTTCCTAGTTTTTCTCGAAAATCGAGATGCAGCGGTAAGTCGCGTTTTGCTAATTCATAATATTTTTTCGCTTGCGCGTAATCGGCGTTTTTAAAATAACCTTCGCCAATACGGTAGGCGGTCCAACCATCGGCGGGGATTTCCTGCTCGCCCCACTCCCCTACTTTTTGGAGTAATCCATCATAATCTTCTCGCGCAAAATAGTAGTGAATTTGAGTAGAAAAAGTTTCTACTAATGGCTGTTGAGATAATTTTAAATAATAATCTGCTGAATCTAGCATCACGGGTGAAGGCACGTATTTATCAAACATAGCGATATAACCACGTGCCATTTCCAGCGGTGTGGCGTCGTCTTTGGTTAATATTTTCAAACCTAGAAATTCGCGATCTTTTGCGGGCGGTGGCGGACTGATTTC
>JBGCES010000199.1:0-3503 GCA_045106545.1 Saprospiraceae bacterium | reverse complement strand
GACAATCCTGCATTGGACGGCGACGGCGACGGAGAAGTTGACGATACAACAGACCCAGACGGTGACGGTATCGTAGGACCTGCGGATTTAGACCCGAATAACTTTGGTGATGCACCAGCTATACCAACTATTGATGCAGTTAGTGATAACTTCACGGGAACACCAGTCGCTCCAGACGCAACGACAACATTGAGTGTCTTGACGAATGACAACGCAGATGGAACTTCACCAGCACCGGATGCTTTAGTGACGACTCCAACTGTTCTTAATGACGGTGGTTTGACAGGCGTAACATTTAACTCAGACGGTACTATTAATATCCCTTCAGGAACGCCAGATGGTAATTACACGATTAATTACCAAATTTGCTTAACCGCTTCACCTGCTACCTGTGATGCAGCAAATGCTGTAATCAATGTACAAGCAGTATCGATTAGTTGTAACATCAACTTAGCCCTTTGGTTAGAAGGCCCTTATGAGCCAGCTTTGAATGAGATGCGTACGGACTTGAACGACCAGCAATTGTTGCCAGGTCAAGACCCAGTATTCTTCTTAGGTCAAGAAACACCAGCAGGTCAGCCTTATGATATTGCACCATGGTTATACAATGGAACAGAAGGCGATGCTTTTGACTACAATACTGTAGGCAATGGCAAAGCAAACTACGACGCAGATGTAGTAGATTGGGTATTAATATCCTTACGTACTTCTCCATTAGCGAGTAGCACTATCTGTACAGAAGCAGCTTGGTTGATGAAAGATGGAACAGTGATGTTTCCGAACGGTTGTCAATGTCCGTTGACTATTGGACAAGAATTGTACATAGTTGTTGAACACCGCAATCATTTACCAATCATGACACCAACGGCGCAAACCGTAACAGGGTCAGGCTTGAGTTTTGATTTCCGTAACCAGCAATCTTTCCTAACCTTTACGGGTGATGGTCAGAAACTACTGGAAGCAGACGTATTTGGAATGTTTTCTGCCAACGGTGATCAGACTAGTTCACTTGGTTCTCGCACGGATGTTAACGCAACCGATGAATCCATTTGGACGGGGAATAATTCCGAAGGAGATAGTTATAATGTAGGTGACTATGACATGAATGGAGATGTAAATGCAGATGACGAATCGTTATGGTTAGAAAATACAGGAAAATCTTCCGATGTTAATTTTTAAGAACGTAAAGTTGAGCACTTTACACTGTTCACTTTAATTTTAGTTCGTTCATAGTGTTTCACTATTTTTTATATAAACTTAAGTTTCTACTTATTTGGTAAATCACTGATTGTAATATTCAGCAGATCAAATAGGTAGAAACTTGGGACTTGTTCTGATTATCAAATTGACACAATATTTTACCCCCCCTTTTTTTTATTTTCAGAACGAGTGTAAAAATTTTACTTCAAAAAGAAAAAACATGAGTTATATCAAAAGTATAATTATTCTTATCACACTTGGTTTCTTCGTTCCTGTCATAGCGCAGCACAATTGGCTGGGTAAACTACACTTGTCCGATCTGGATTGTGAAAGTAGAATAGCCAAGTACACACTAAGTATCAAAGGGGTAGATAATGAATCGTGGGCATTAGGCGATCAAAATTATCGACTTTTTTTTGATGCAAGTCTGTTATCGGTTCAATCAATTCAAACGTTATTACCAGAAAATCTCTACAGTGTACCTAAATTGGATGAAATACTAGAGATTGTGGGACAAGGACAAGAATCATTTAGTCCATTGGATGAAATTGACAGTCATCTAGGATTTCTAGATTTTAGTGTAATTGCCTACAATAAGCAAAAACCTGAAGCAATGCCACAAATTCAAGTAGAGGGATATACTCCCATTGTGGAGATTGTACTGGATGTCTCGGCAGACTTATTCGAAGTAGAGGCGCAACGTTCGGTGAAAATTTATTTTTCACGTCCAGAAACAGCAGGTCAGATTACGAATCAATATTCTGTTATTTCAGCCATTACTGCCCCTAATCAAACAATGTCCACTCAACCCGTTATATTTATAGATATCAACGAAACGTCTGGTTTGGATGCTCAACTCGCTACAGCCTGCGGATTGGTCAATGATACGAAAGATCTAGCATTGGAAGACTTGTTTCAATTGTATCCCAATCCTATTGGTGGACAGCAACCACTCCGTTATCAATTAAACGATACAGTCAATACTCCGCACACGATTAATATCTATGGAATAGATGGACAATTGGTAAAATCATATCCTGAGCTACCGGCTTTCAATAGTATAATTACATTACCCAACAAAATCACTAGTGGAGTTTACTTCGTCGAACTAACTACGGAACAATATCAACTGCGACAAGAGTTGATCGTTGTTCGCCAGTAATTTCTTCCCCCCTTTTACTGATTGACCAGTTTCACCTTTCCGAGCGTCAGTCAGCTTTCAATTGAAAGAGCAGCAAAAAAACTGCTTTTGATCATACATTATTTTTTTATTTCAGGTCTGTGTCTGGGAGGCTACCACTACTTTTTACTTAAGTAGTGGTATGTTTCTCCTTATGTCTTGGTGTATTCCCGTCATCATGTGGAAACTTGGTTATTCTTCCTCAATGGGTCGATGACTAGCCAAGATAAATATTGGCTATTGGACAGGCTTGATCAGACTTAAATTTCTAATTTATACTTAGTGATAGATAGCACAATTAAAATGTTTTAAATATGAAAAAATTTTTTCTTACGTTAATGACTTTATTCTCTATTTGCTTAGTGGGTTCTACTCAAGAACAGTGGGACATTCAGTTGACGCGCAGTTTGCTAGACTGCGATGCACGTCAAGTCTGCTATCAATTAGAAGTACAAAATACAGCGGGGAACGATTGGACGCTGGCTGACCAGAACTACCGTCTCTTTTTTGATGGTGATTTGATGACCGTTACCTCGGTAACCTCTTTGCTGCCTAGCAGCTATTACGGTACAGCTAATATTGACCAAAATATCAAAATCAGTGGTCAGGGACAAGAAGCCGCCAGTCCCCTCGACGATATTGATGATAATCTCGGTTTTCTGGATTTCAGTATCGTCCAAACCGATAAATCTAACCCCGCAGCAGCCACTCAATTAGCAACGGGTGCATTCACGCCCGTGGCAACGATTTGTGTGGATGTAGTGGAAAGCGTCATTACCAGCGGTGGGAGCGAATGCTTGAGTTTTTATCACAGTCAACCTAGCACAGCGGGTAGCATTACGAATCAATATACCGTGATCTCGGAAAATGATAGCCCCAATAATACGACAGGGGCTATGGGGGTCAACTACGACGACCTGACCAGTGCCGATGGAAATGCGGCTTGTGTCGGAGCAGATTGTAATCTCAGTAAACAATGGGATATTCAGTTGACGCGCAGTTTGCTAGACTGCGATGCACGTCAAGTCTGCTATCAATTAGAAGTACAAAATACAGCGGGGAACGATTGGACGCTGGCTGACCAGAACTACCGTCTCTTTTTTGATGGTGATTTGATGACCGT
>JBGCES010000198.1:0-7539 GCA_045106545.1 Saprospiraceae bacterium | reverse complement strand
TCACTGCCGACAAAGCTGCTTATTTGGGTACACTCGACCAGCTTTCCGAGATTGTCCATATTTACAAAATTGATGAAATCATCTTCTGCTCGCAGGACGTGACCGCGCAGCAAATTATGCGTTGGATGACCGAATTAGGCGCAGATCTAGATTATAAAATTGTCCCGCAGGAAAGTCTAAGCATCATCGGTAGTAGTTCAAAAAATACGAGTGGACAGCTTTATACGATTGACATTCAATTCAATATCGCGCGGGCAGAAAGTCGGCGCAATAAACGCGTGTTTGATGTCTTAATGAGTTTAATTTTTCTGTTATTTTCGCCGCTGCTTTTGTTGTTTGGAAAAGGGAAATTGGTGCGGCATGCTTTGCCCGTTTTATTTGGTAAAAAGACGTGGGTGGGCTATGAAAAGAGCGACGCACAGAGCGACACGGCACGAGTTGAAAACATCGCGCCAGCGGTATTGCCGAAGTTACGCACAGGCGTTTTTCATCCTTCTACTGCTTTGAAAACCAGCAATTTAGATAGCGAAACCATTCAACGGTTGAATTTTTTTTATGCGAAGGATTATAGTGTTTGGCGGGATTGGGAGGTGGTGTGGCGGAGTTTTTAGCTTTACCACTTTTCCTGTTTTAATTCACTAATCAAATCAAAGTGCTTATCTCGATTAGCTAAAGTTAATCCATACTGAATAGCAATAGCGGCAATCCAAATATCATTCTCAGGAATTGGCGTGCCATTAACTTTAAGTTGATATTTGATTCTTCCATACACTTTTGCTGTTTCTTCGTCACATTTGATTACGTTACCATTACCAACTAAATCTTTTACCTCAACAAAATGCTTATCAAAACGTGATGATTTATACGCCCCAAAATATAATTCACCCAATGCAGTTGCAGGTAAAAATATTTGTTTTGCATTCTGAATGCGATTAAGCGTAGCGGGAATTTGCTTAAAAATATCAATGATGACCGAGGAGTCCAATAAATATTTACCATCCATCTTCATCAATATTTTCTGTATCAGCTAACGCATCATACATCTCCGCTGCTTCATCCTCCGTCATTACACCAGCGGATTGTAAGATTCCTTTCCCATCATTTATTTCTTCCTTAACGATAGTAGAAATTCGTTCTTCTTGTTTTATTGAGGCTAGAAGTGCCTCTACCAATTGAAATTTTTCGTACAGACTTAACTGTTGAATCAATTGTGTTATATTTATTTTTGCATCCATAAACGGCTGTTTTATAGTAACGCTACATAAACGAATGTATCGATATTTATTGAGAAACGCAATTCTATCGCGTTCAGTTTCATTCATACCGCTATTACAAAACTTAAAAATTATCCATGCCAACAACGCCCTTCATCCACATCAAAAACCCTGAACGCTACACCATCGCCGACCAACTCGACAGCTATGGCTACGCGGAACAAAATCTTGCGGAAACGCACGTGATCGCCTACGAAATTCATCAAACGACCGATAATCATCTCGTAATCGAATTTCCAAATGGTATTCCCTTCCCAGAGTTTCTTTTTGTGACGATGGATATGTGTAACCAAAAATTGTACAAAGCCGATAGTGTGACCTACGGTTTTTATGATGCTAATGATCATTCCGCCATCACCCAAGTCTTTGATAATCAGCCGATTGCCTTATTTTCAGATGAAGATATAACGGAAGAAGATGAATTGGAAAGCATGAAAATCGTTACTGCTGACCATCGTTTATACGAAATAGAATTGGCAGATTTATATTCTACGCCGCTGCCTGAAAAAGCTATTTTTCCTATTGGCTTTGCACGTTATCAAAAAACAGAATTGATAGAGGAGGGGAAGATTTTTATTGAAAAAGAGGATTATGAGGCGGAGTATTTAGAGGATTTGAAAGAACGTTGAAAAAGAACATAGAGGTTATCTCAGGAGCCAAATTGGCGTTTACCAATGAAATATAGGCAACTGTAAAACTCATATCAGACTGAAAAAAATAAAAGGAATGCCATATAAAATCAACTGGCATTCCTTTCTTTTCTTTTTATCCTTTTAAAGTTTCTACAATAATATCATGCGTTGTCAAAATACCTACAACTTTCATATTTTCGACAATCGGTACGGCATGAAACATGTTTTCTGCAAAAATTTTCAACGCTGTTTCAATCGAATCGGAAGGTTCTAATGAAAGCGGGGCTTCCGACATGATTTCTTTGACTTTGTAATTTTTCAATCGGAGTTCATTCAAATATTGTTCTTGGCTATCCGGGTGAATGGCACGTAGAAAAAAGAGCAAATCGGAAGAACTCAACATGCCTACAAGTTTTTCATCATCTACGACTGGAAGATGATGTACTTGTTTACTATTAATTGTATCGTGTGCGACTTTTACAGGATCTGTAGTCGATACTGTAATTACATTCGTCGTCATAATTGAAGAAATTGGTTGGTAGATATCCATTTTGTTATATGTTAATATTAAAAAATAGCAATTAATACAATGCTTTTCTTTAGAATACATATTAAACAGAAAATTCAATCATAAGTATGACAAATATCACCTCTGGTAGTAGATTTTATCATACAACCTATGGGCTTATTAGCATAAGTAGCCGATACAATAAATAATGGTTCTTTGACCGTTTCTCAAAAAGATGAAATTAAAAATGGGTGACTGCAACGTGCAATCACCCATTTCTATTTTTTAGAAAAAACTTACAATATTTAGAAGCTGTTTTAAAACCTCTGCTGGTCTGCAAACTTGTCTTTTTCGCCAGTACTTCGTTAAGAAATTAGTCCCCGAGACAAGCATCGGGGCAGGCTGTATAAAAGGACTATACTTCTAATTTCCAGCCTTGTCCTGACAAAAAATACGGCGTTTTCGACTTCACCAGAGGTTTTAAAACAGCTTCTTAGCAAATCTGACTAGCGTGCCATTTTTACAAAACGTACCGTTTCTCGTCCTTCTGCACTATCGAAACTAATCAGATAGAAACCGTTGGGTAAAGTTGAAACGTCGGCGCGTACTTGTTTGAAACCTTTATCACCATTGATCTGCTGCGTTGCCATTTGCTGACCATTTACATCATAAATCGTCATCGTCATATCAATCGCAGGCGAAGAGAAAGAGACATAAACTTCATCCGATGCAGGTTGCGGGAATAGGCGATGTAGCGTCATATAAGGCACATTTCGAGTACCATTAGTTGCTTGTTGTAAACCAATTGGTTCGCCACCACCTAGTGTAATCGCCGCTTCGTCATCTTCTACTGCGATACAACAACTGCCGTTGCCTGGTGTAGAATCTGCATCTGCTGGACTAGCCGTAGCCACTTGCGCATAAACCGTTGCAGGTGAACTTGAAATGGTAAATAACATCAAAGTCATCGTCGCTGTTTCGCCTACATCAATAGTGCCGACACTCCATTCTCCTACCCAGTTGAAATAATCACCTTGCGAAATTTCCTGTGAAGTATAAGCAAAGCCATCGGGCACTTTGAAGTCTACCATCACGCCATTTGCGGCAGCATTGCCTTGATTCGTTACTTCTAACGTAAATGAACGATTTTGCCAAATGCCATTACTTGGATTATCAACGGACATATTTAATGCTAAATCCATACCTTCACTACCTTCCTCTTCTTCCTCTTCTTCTTCTTCTTCTTCTTCTTCTTCACCTCCTCCGCCATCAATTGGATCGCCACCATCTTCACCGTCCGTTGGCAAGTAGCCTTCGGTAATGAAAATCGGCGCGCCCGTCAATGGCAGACCGCGTCCCTGAATGGTTTGAATATCGCGCGATTCAGTGTAATTATACTGCCGAACAACCACTTGTGTCATATCTGCAAAAGGGAAAGTAAAGTAAGTATCACCATATTCAGAACGGTCAACATAAGTTTTTGCCCACAACACATAAACATATTCGCCGTCCGGCATGCGGAATGCGCCACCATCTACATTATCAGGCATATTTAAAGCAGCGGTGCGCGCTGCGTCGTAAGTAGTATTCCCAAGTAAATCCGAAGTGGTTTTATACGCCTTTCCACCTTCTGTGCGGTAAGGCGCTTCAATATTAGTACCATTCATATTGGAGTACATCCCCATGACTTCAAATTCAAAACCCGCTTCACTATCGGGTTTTTCATCACCCAATTTGAACATATGGTATTGCTTTACGCCCATCCGCATCGCAGAAACACTAGATTTGATCACGTAGTTAACTTGCATTTCCAATGTTCCGTGATAACGCGCATCCGAGAAAGAAGCGCGCGGCAAATTAGATTCCGTAATCGTATATGCCTTTGCTGGGTAAGTCGTTCCGTCGTAACCATATTTTGCCAATACCTCATCGAATTCCACTTTTTTACGTTCAAAACCTGCAATTGCCCCATCCGAATGACGGTGAAAACCAGTAATTTGATCGGCTTGACGGTCGTAATCCCACAAAGAACCATCAATGTGTGGGTAAGTGTGGTAACCCATCATATCAAAATATGCCCCTGCGCCGTAGGGATATTCTGCTGTTGGCGTTCCACCATTAGGGTTATCCGTATTCCGCATAGCCGCATCAAACCAATGTGGAAAACCTAATGCCGCAATCGACACATAGCTATCTGGATCAGCAACCCGTAATACTTCGTATGCTATCCGTAAGGTACGAACATAGTATTCGATAGGCGCTGCCAACTGATGCTCACAAGGATCTGGGTCACGTACCCACCAACCTTGGTTCTGGTCTTCGTAATACCAATTGTAGCCTGCTAGATCAAAATCTGGTTCATTCAGCACTTCCCAAACTTTCACGTAAGGTCCATACATCGTACCGATTTTATACAAATAAGCGGCGAGGTAATTATCTTCATTGTAGGGTGTTCCATCGCTACCATCATCCCAAATCGGTTCGTACATATTGGCAAATACACCTGAAAAGCGACCTTGACAATATTGCGTTTGGTCACGGTGTGCCCAAGAAGGATCACCGATTAAAACACTGTGATTTGTAAAACCTAGCGATTCATAATATTCAAAAGTGGGTAGCATAAAATCGTACCCCCAATCTTCTAAAAATGCTTCATAAAGAGCAGGCCGCGCAGTCGTAGCGCCGATACCAGGGACACCGAGAGCAGGATCGCCTGCTGATAATGCGCCGAGTTGAAAATTGTTCCAATTGGGATAATAACCGAGGTTAATCCCAAATTCAAATGGTTCGTTACCATTAAAAACTTGATCGTTCGCATTGTAATTGATCTGCGCCGATGCTGTGGATAGTTGAAAGGTTGCAAAGAGTAGGCAAGCCAACACCCACGTGAGTGTACGGGGAGTTCTCATACTTTTAAAAATTAGTTTTGGTTATGAAAATAAGCAATTCAATTAAGAAAAAAATTGTCCAATAGAACAAAAAGCACCTGATTATCAATTACTTACAAAAAATGCCAGCTTTATTTGATAATCAATTTCATTCTCAAAAGAACTACTTAATAGTATATGTGTACTATCCAATACATGGATAGTAAAGCGATTCGTGTGGTAAAAGCAAGTGAACAGATAAGGATAAAAGGATGTAGGGTTAGTCGTTATTTGTTCATAGTTACTTATTACTTATTGGCGTTGGAAAATATAAATAAGGCAAGCTAAGAGGTGAAGGGGGATCTTAGCGTAGTGTTGGATTATAAAACTTGAAAAATATCTCTACCCTTTTCTAAATGATTCGTTTTTTCAAATTAATCATTTAAAAACCTTGTGAAGGAAAGTTATTTTCCATTAGTATCAATATATGTAACAGCTAGGAATGGAAATAATATATTCTACTTTAAGAAAGTAGCTTTTCTAATAAATAGAAATCAGTATGTTAAGGATTTCTATTGAAACAAACGATTGGTATGGTAAAAGTAGTAATATTTTAGAAATAAATCATTTATCGCGCATTAATTATGTCCTCTGCTAGTTCAACGACATTATGAATACCAAACATAGCGATAAACGGTGACCTCTTTACCCAACGGTGAATGATGGATAGCTTGTTCTACTCGTTTTCCGCCAAGGCGTTCATAAAAGCGAATCCCTTTTTCGTTTTGCGTCAGTACCCAAAGATACATCGGCTGTTGGGGATAATTTTTAAAAGACCAATCCAGACTCCGTTCTAATAATTGACGCCCCAATCCACGCCCTTTTTGTCCAGCGCCGACGTGTAGATTGTCTAGTAACGTTCCATAAATGGGGTCGTCATTACCCATTAAGCAACTGAATCCGATTAACTTATCGTTTTCCTTAACGGTAATAATATGTTGATGATCCGCAGATTGTTGAAGGCGTCCTGTCCAAACTTTTAATCGTTCTGGTGCTGCTTGGTGATCTAAATATTCATCTGAAAATGCACCACGGTAATTTTGCTGCCAATTTAAGGTGTGGATAGCAGCGATGGCGGGTGCGTCGGTAAGAGTAGCAGTATTAAAGGTAAGCATAATAGGTAAAGAAAAGGTTTTTTAAATTACAAATATACTGTAAACTAAGTTTGAGTTGATTTGCTACGCCGTAGATTTCTTCTACCGCGTAGCTTAAAAAATAATAAAAATCTACGCGGTAGCAGGAAGCTACGGCGTAGAAAGGAATTATAAAATCGCCTGTTAAGTAGGTTTACAGATTTGAGACGTTAGACATTGGACGTTAGACATTAGATATCTGATAATCAGAATATTATCTAACTTCTAATGTCTAAAATCTAACGTCTATCTACTTACCTAGTTTGCAGTGTATAAATCTAAGCCCGCTCAATAATCGCCGCATACCCCTGCCCTACTCCCACACACATCGTCACCAACGCATAACGCTTACCCGTTTTCGCCAATTCTAGTGCAGCCGAATACATAATTCGCGTTCCTGTCACACCGAGTGGATGACCGATGGCAATCGAACCTCCATTAGGATTAACCCGTGAATCATCGTCCGCTAGTCCCCATTCGCGCGTACAGGCGAGGGCTTGCGCAGCAAAGGCTTCATTCAACTCGATCACGTCCATATCTGCCATTTTCAAACCTGCTTTCGCTAATGCTTTATTGGATGCGCCGACTGGTCCGATACCCATAATCCGTGGTTCTACGCCGATGACAGCTGAGGAAACAATACGCGCCAATGGTTTTAAATTATACTTTTTCACAGCATTTTCCGAGGCAATAATCGTCGCAGCAGCGCCATCATTCAGTCCAGAAGCATTACCAGCCGTTACTGTGCCACCTTCTTTTTTAAAAGCTGTCCGCAATTTCGCCAACGCTGCTAAAGTCGTAGTCGGGCGAATAAATTCGTCTTTGGTAAAAACAATTGGATCTTTTTTGCGCTGCGGTATTGCTACGGAAATAATTTCTTCCGCCAATCGTCCGTTTTGCTGCGCCGCCGCTGCTTTCATTTGTGACCAATAGGCAAATTGATCTTGGTCGGCGCGGTTGATATTGTACATTTCTGCTAAGTTCTCGGCTGTCGTTCCCATTCCATCCGTTCCGTATAGCGCCTTCATTTTCGGATTCACAAATCGCCAACCGAAACTACTATCG
>JBGCES010000197.1:0-2031 GCA_045106545.1 Saprospiraceae bacterium | reverse complement strand
ATAGTTATCGGGCATGACAATTAATGATTCATAAGCCACGTGCGTAATAATTAATTCTTGCGTTTCTTGTGGTGAAATTTGCATTTCACATCTACCCTGCGCATCACTAATTGCGCCGATACTCGCATCGCTGATAAAGACGTGCGCATCTGCGACGGGCAGTGCGGTTTCTGAGTCGATGAGTTGAAATTGTAAGGTCTGCTGCTGGCTATAGCCAAATTGAACACAAAATAAAATGAATAAGTAAGGTAAAATTCGCCAATTCATGAATCAAAATTAGGGAAATAATAAAATGAACTAATCGGAAATTAAAGACGGTTAGTTTTTCAGGATAATAACAAATGAAGTTAGTTATTGATGCAAGGTGAGCAGATTTACTTTTATGAATCTAATAAATTATTAAACAGAATAATCAATTAATTTTTAGTTTTGTCAATATTAAATAGGCTCCTTCTCTCAACTTTAACCAACATTACTATTAATACATGAAGAACCCAGCTGAAGCAACTCAAAACCTCACTCCTTTCGCCTGTACCTTTACACCTAATTTCCCTGAATTACTTCAACATTTGGGTTGTTCATTAGCATTAACCACCTTTCAGGCGGGAAAAGTGGTACTAATTTCTGCAAAGAACAATGAAGAGCTAGTTCAATTACCACGTACTTTTATCAAAGCGATGGGTATCGCTTTGGCAGGTGACCGTATGGCAGTAGCGACTAAAAATGAAGTCATTATTTTACGGAATTCTCCCCAATTGGGTAATGCCTATCCCAAACGTCCACAGACTTATGATAGTTTCTGGTATCCGCAAGCGACATTCTTCACGGGTGCGGTAGATATTCATGATTTGCATTTTGGTAAAAAGAGCATTTGGGCAGTCAATACTTCTTTTTCCTGTTTGTGTACTTTGGATAGTTACAATAGTTTCACCCCTCGTTGGAAGCCTAATTTCATTAGTCAATTGGTCAGCGAAGATCGTTGCCACTTGAATGGGTTGGCTATGGCAAATGGTTTACCAAAGTACGTTTCCGCCTTAGGAACGGGCGATAGTTTTCAAAGTTGGCGTGAAAATATTACGGGTGGTGGTGCTATTATTGACGTAGAATCCAATGAAATCGTAGCGGCTGAATTACCTATGCCGCATTCACCTCGACTTTATAATGGCAAATTATACGTACTACTCTCTGCGGCAGAAAAATTGGTCTGTATTGATCTCCAAACGGGCAAATACGATACAGTCGCACATATTTCGGGATTTGTACGCGGGATGGATTTAATTGGCGAACATCTCTTTATCGCGACCTCTAAATTGCGTAAAAACTCTTCTACTTTTAAACATCTGAAAATCGCAGATAAGGCAGATCGAGCGAGTGTACAAGTGATACATTTACCGACAGGAGCTAAAATGGGTGAGCTTTCTTACACTGCTACCGTTGATGAAATTTATGATGTGAAAATCTTACCCAATACCCAGCGTCCTAATATTATTAACACCTATACCGAACAACATCATAAAGGTTTAGTTACGCCACAAAGTACCTTTTGGTCAGCTGAAATACCGCCCGAATTAGCGCAAAAAGTGGATCAACAGTCACCCAATGCTTAAAATTTAATCCCAATAAGATGCCTAATACCAATCTTCAACAACTTTATCAGACGGCTAACCAGCAATTACAAAAAGGGCAATACGCACAAGCTTGGGAGTCATTTCAAAAAATATTACAAGCTGATAATAATCACTTACTCGCGCTATTGGGAATGGGTAGATTATTAGTTAAAAATAAAAAATATTCCGAAGCACTCCCCTATCTCGAACGCTTAGTCCATTTACATCCACCTACTTTTGAGGGTTGGTCGGTTTTAGGCATCGCTTACGCAAAAACGGAAGATAAACGGGCATTGGCTGCACTGCGAAAGGCTTTAAATTTAGTAGAAAAAAAGACTCCACAATGGGCAGAGGTTCTTTATCAAATGACTAAGTTATTACGGGACTCCGAGCAGCCAGTAGAATCAGAAAAACTAGTAGATCG
>JBGCES010000196.1:0-31711 GCA_045106545.1 Saprospiraceae bacterium | reverse complement strand
AGAAGTTATCATGATTCTAGCAAATATATTAATTGGAGGCGGATTTGGTGCATTGATGCTGTGGTATTTACAGTATAAATTTGGAAATGGTTGGAAAAAAGGCACAGCCCAAGGACTAGTTGCTGCCGCAGTTATCTATGTTTTATTCGCGCTGCGCATGCCTGAATGGAAGTGGATTTTAATTGAAATGGGCGGCGTGGTTTTGTATTCTACTTTTGCAATTTTAGCACTCCGAGTAGCATTGTATTGGTTGGGTATTGGCTGGTTATTACACGTTTTGTGGGATACGCTTCTACATGCGAATGGTTATCCGGGGTACGTACCGATTTGGTACACGCACTTTTGTTTGGGGTTTGATATTGTGGTGGTATTTTTTTAAGAGTAACAGAGTGGAAAACGTATCGAACAACTCGCAGCTATCCGATATGTAGCAACTACTTATTTCACAATAAATCGCTGATTTCCTTGTCCTTTTTCCGTTTTTAAAACCAACCAGTAAACACCCGCAATTTTTTGTTTCAATTCAATCGGATGATTGATATTCGTAGCAAGATCCAATACTTCGTTTTGTACGATTTGCCCAATGGCGTTATAAACTAAAACCTCTACTTCCTGTCGTTCCGCTAATTCTATTTGCAAATTGAACGCGCCCGTATTTGGATTAGGAAATAAATTAAACAACTGAATATCAGTCCTTTCCAAAAGATTAGAAACCATATCCACGTTTGCAACTGCGGTAGTGGTACAACCGTTTCCATCGGTAATGACAACTTCGTAATCACCCGCCATTAGATTTTCAATCGTAGAGGTAGTTGCACCGTTGCTCCAATTATAAGTATAAGGACTTGCGCCGCCGATGACTTCTACGCTCGCGGTTCCAGTATTGGAATCTGTACCCGTTGCCGACGCAGTCGCGACGAGTATTTCGGGATTTTGAATAACAAAAGTGGTATCAAATTGACAGTCATTTGCATCTGAAATCGTTACAGAATAATTGCCTGCGCCGATGCCTTCTTGGTCTTCACTTAACGGTCCATTGCTCCAAAAAATATCGAAGGGTGGCATGCCATTAGTGATTTCTAAATCAATTGCTGCATCACGTTTATTGGTGCAACTCACGGGCGTGATCGTACTCGTAATTTGCACGTCGCTTTCGTTGAGAACATCAGCCGTTCCAGAAGTCGTACAACCTAAATCGTCCGTTACTAAAAGTTCGTATGCGTCAGCGGGTAAATCTTCATTGGTAGCTGTCGTTGCGCCATTACTCCATTGGTAAGTGAAATTTGCTGTTCCGCCATTGGCAGTTGCGGTAATAGCACCGCGATTTTCAGTACAACTGATATTATAGACTTCAAAATCGAGCGTAATCACTGGATTAACATTGATATTTAAAATATGCAAACTATCGCAGCCATTCACACTCGTTCCAGTAGTATTGAAACTTCCACTTTCGGTAAAAACCTGTCCGTTATATTCTTCTCCGTAGCATAAGTTGATATCCGCTTCAGTTACAATTTGATCACTAAAAGTCAATTGAGTCGTTACTGTGCTATCGCAACCATTTATATTGGTCAATAAGTCAACGTAAGTTCCGGAACTCGTATAAGTGGAGCCACCGACTATAAATTCTTCGCCATCACAAAGACTTGCACTTTGCATTGTTTCGCTATTTTCCAATACTTCCAAACGCGTCATGATTGTACTATCGCAACCATTCGTTGTTTGTAAAATATCTTCGTACGTGCCCGATTGAGTATAAGTAGAATTGCCAACCGTAATTTGTTCGCCCGTACAAATAGTGAAATTATTTTCAATAGAAAAATTATCAAAAATGGTTAAGTTAGTCGTAACGATACTATCGCAACCGTCGCTTGCCATTAATTCATCGCTATACATTCCTGTTGCGTTATAAGTTGAATTTCCAACGGTAATCGACTCGCCTGCGCAAAGATTTATGTCTTGTTCGATGTTGTAATTATCAGCAATTTGCAAGCGGGTAACAATGACGCTATCGCAATTATTCATACTCGTGAAAGTATATTCGTATTCGCCCGCCGTGGTATAAGTTTCATTTCCTACGGTAAAACTGCCGCCTTCGCAAATCGTCACTTCTTGCTCGTTGCGATAGGTTGGTGATACCGTTAAAATGGTGTTGACGCGTCGTTCGCAGCCATTTTCGTTGGATAGAAGATCGATATAATTACCAGTTTGATTATAGGTGGAACTACCAACCGTGATAGATTCTCCCATACAAATGCTCACGACATTGGTTTCTTCTGAATTGGATAGAACGGTTAGATTCGTAGTAACTTCTTCCGTACAGCCGTTATTATTGCTAATTAAATCGGTGTAAATACCTGTGTTTTGATAGGTAGAATTGCCAATGGTATGCGTTTCGCCTTCGCAAATTTCTACATTATCGGTGCGGGAAGCAGTAGTAAATTGTACGGTAGTAGAACCCATCGCGCTGTTACCATTATTGGTGACGGTGACGGAATAAGTACCTGCCGTTTCAACGTTGATCGTACGCGTATTTGCACCATTTGACCATTGATAATTACTAGCATTCACGCCAGCATCAATCGTAATATTTTGTCCTGAACAAGTTGTACAATTACTCGGCGCACAAGACATACTCACTTGTAAACTTTCCATCGTCACTGCAACGGTATTTGAAATTTCAGTACAGCCCTCTTTACTAATTTCTACAAAATATTCACCTATTTCACTTGCCTCGTAAACGGATGCTACGCCGTCTTCAATTCGCACATTATTTCTATACCATTGATATAAATAAGAATTATCGTTTGGATTAGCAATCAACTCGATGGTTTCGCCTTCCTCGATATTGGTTGAACCAAAAGTTTCGATAGTTGCTGCAAAGTTTTCATTGCCAATCGCTAAACAATTAGCGGCAGCAACGCGATTGCGAATTAAATTCCCAGGTTCATTTCCGAAACCGTTGCTAAAATTAATACCATTCGTCGTTACGTGGCAGTAAGACATGATGGTGCCGCCGTTGATGGGTGCAGGACCTTGCGAACAATTACCCTCTGTTTCAAAGCAGTTATCTAAACTTTGAAAACCCGTCGCCCCCCATTCACAGGCGTGCGTATGCGGCGAACCGAAATTGTGTCCCAGTTCGTGGGTAATTAAAAAGGCATCCCACGAGTAGCGCGGCAATGGACGAAATACGCCGTCTATATTGGAGTAACTAACCGACAGTAACTTGCTTTGGCAGAGTTTATCAATGAACGCCAATCCGCCGTTAGGGGCGAAATTATCTTCATCGGTATAAAGGGAAAGTAGTTGAGCTACGTCGCCGTTGAATTGCCCATTGAGTTGGCTACGAAAGGAGAAGAGTGCTTCTTCTGCATCGGTAGTTGGATAAGGATCGGGCGTTGTCCATACTTTGATTTCTGAAATGCGGACAGCAATAGATTCGCGTTGAAAAAGCGTCGCGATGACGTTGAATAAACCGCCGAGATAGTCCAATACATTTTGTTCGTTATTGCCTGCCGCTTGGTAAAAAAGGTGATCAGCCTCGAAATAAATATCAATGACTTTGCCGCAGGCAGCAGATTTTGCTTCGTCGGTAGGGAGAAGTTTCGTATTGGAAACATAAGGCAGTACATCGGAGTGACAAGTCGCTTTATTTTGTTCTACCAAATCGCTATCGCGGTAGATAATATGTTGATGACTTCCATCTTTCAATTTTCCGATGACCAAATTACCGAGCGAAGGCGAGCTAATCATGCCCATCATTTCATCTCCAATAATACTTAAAGCAACGAGTGAATTAGGATTGTTTTTAACGACTCCCCGATAAAAAAGAGCGGGGGAAGTTGCTAGTTTTTGTCCTTCTTCGTTTTTATAAATAAAGTCTTTTTTGAAAACGTCCTTTGCGAATAGTTCAATTTGGATTTGCTCCGTTTCATTGATTGGAACAGTTAAGTTAATGAAATTGGTGCGCTGATTTTTAATCGTATTAAACTCAGTCGTATTGATTTTTAATAAAGTAGCACTTTTTACAACTAATTGTAAATCAGAGTTTTGTATTATATTTTTAGCTTGCTGAAAAGGGACGAACTTAACGAAAGATTGAGTTCGTTTAGCCTGTTCTACCTGTTGAAAAAGTGGATTAGCTTGCGCAAAGGAAAGTATAGAAATAGATACGAAAAGGACGCAGAGGAGTAACTGTCGAAACATGGGATATAAAATTGCTAGTAAAAAAATCGGATTTATTGAGCTGACAAAAATAGCGAATTATCACTATTCGATAAGTAGGCGATTGGACGTTTCCTAATAAAAAATGTATCCACCGCCGTAGCAATGAATACATTTTTATATTGCAAAAATAGTACCTGTATAATGTCGTTAAAAAGTAGTGTAAAAATTGTTTAAAGGTTGTGCTCGGCTAGGCGGACTGCAACGTTTACACTACTTTTAGACGACTTCTGAACCACATTTACGCTACATTTTCACCTATTCGCTACCAAACATTTGAATCCAGCTATTATCTACTTGTCCGACTTTTCCAATCTTATGACAAGCAACGTGCGTCCAACTTGGATCTAACAGTGTCTTACGATGACCGCGCATCGAAATGCCCGAATCAACGAGTAAAATCATGACTTGTTCGCGGACAGATTCGCCACCACCAACGAGATTTTCGTTACCATTTTTCAAATCGGTGTTATTACGAACGCGATCCCAAGGCATCGTTCCATCGCTACCACGGTGTCCGATCATACCTTGCTGTTGCACATCTTTACCATGCTTTTGACCAACTTGGTATAAGCCTTCGTGGGGTTGCAAAAGACTCAATTTATCCAATTTTTTTAATTCTCCAATTAACTCTTTTGCCGTCACCACTTCTTCAGCACGATAAGCAGCATCGAAACGTTCATCTTTTTCAACTTGTTGGATATATTCTTCTACGTATTTGATGTAGCCTTTAGGATCGGCACGCAGCAAATTTACCTCTGCAATCATCGCAAACTCATCGGCTTGCATGTAAGCGGGCTTTTCTCCCATTTCGCCGACTGACTTTTCGGTAAATTCTTCATCATTAGTAGAGGTTTCAGTAGTGGACGTAGGCGTCTCAGTTGATGCATTGTCATTATCATCTGATTCGTCCTTGTCATTACTATCAGTTTCAGTACTAGTCGCATTGCGATGAGCATCGCGGCGAGTTTGCTCTACGGTTTTGAGTGGGCCGTCACTTTCTTGGGCTACTTTGGGAGCATTACATGCCAGCAAAAACAAAAAGGCAAGCAAGGGCAGGGTTTTAAACAATTGTTTATTCATAGTTTTTTTAAATTAAGAATTGGTAACTATTCGGAAAAGAGAGCAGAGAAGAGGGAAGAGAGTAATTTATTTTTTCTAAAATTTAACTCAATGGAATATTCTAACTGCTTTATTCTGAATACTTAAAATAAGATCGTCAAGCCGAAGTTAATGATTTTTCAAATGGAAAACAAAAAAGGTGGTATTCCGCGCAGGAACACCACCTTTTTAAATTTTAAAAAAAATGGTTCTTTGATAAATCTCGTGAATGAGTCAGCTAAAAATTTTCTCAACGCTACCCTACGGTCGCTTACTCGAACAATTTTATATCTGACACGAGATTTGTCAAAGAACGAGAAAAATTACTTTAACAAACTTACATTTCCTTTAGTCGTATATTCTTGTCCACCGACACAGCGTACCATTAAGTAGTAACCGAATGCATCTGGCGGAAGTGCTTTGCCATTAAATGTACCATCCCAGCCAATCTGTTGGTCATTAGTCTCAAATACTTTCTGTCCCCAGCGGTTGAAGACAATCAAATTCATTTCTTCAATGAAGCTACCGTAAACGCGGAAATCGTCGTTTTCACCATCATTATTTGGCGTAAAGGCGTTAGGTACAAAAATGAATGGAAACTCGCACTGTGGGTTCAATACAGTCACTTCTACATCCCGAGTCGCCACACAGCCGTTGGCACTTACTTCTAATTGATAAGTAGTCGTCACTTCGGGAGTGGCAACAGGATCGGGAACATTCGTCTGACTCAACGTAGTCGCAGGCGACCAAGTGTAAACCACATCATCCATTTCCGTTGCATTCAATTGAGTTGAAGCGCCCTGAACGATAGTATCTGGCGCAGCAGTAATATTAATAAGGCTATTCTCCAAATCAGTAACTACTACCTCTGTTATTGCCTCCGTAAAACAACCAAACTGGTTTTCAACTTCGACCGTATAAGACGTACTTTCTGTTGGACTCACAGTTGGACTATTGGAATCCAATCCAGAATCAATCAATTCTGCGGGTGACCAAAAATAATTTAGTTCTTGTTCTTCATTCAAGTTAGTCATTGTTAATTCCGTTTCTTCATCAGCACACAAATTAAATTGTGGAGCTAGTTCTACCTGTATCTCTGCATTGTTCACGTTGATACTGGACATTTCCATACAGTTATCTGCCTGACTAATCGCACGAATGAAATAAGTTTGCTCGCCTTCGGGTTCGATAGTCACCATAGAATCAGTAGAAATTAATTCGGTAAAATCAGGATCTTGTGACCATTCGTAATTGGCAGCTACATTCGCTTCCGCAAATAAAGTAATCGCCGTTCCGTCACAAACAACCGTGTCTTTAGAAACTAGCAAGCTCACTGCATCTGCTACATTCACGGCTACGCTCGCCTCAGCAGAACAGCTACCACTCGTAATCACTACATTATAAATTTGATCCGTACTCACTGTTATCGTCGGATTAGGAATATTTGCATTATCTAAACCATCGGTGGGTGACCAAACATATTCATAATCAGGATTACCCATGGGGTTTAATGCGGTAGGTTCTCCAGGACAAGCCGTTACTGCATCCGAAATATTAGGTTCAAAAGGAGTAATTTCAACGACAATTGAGTCACGGAAAGTACAATCAAATTCGTTGGTAGCATCTAAATAGAAAGTAGCTGTTCCCTCCCCTATTACCGTTACGGTTGGCATATTGGTATCAGCGCCTTGTATAATGGTTCCATTATTACCTGCTGTCCAGCTGTATGTCACCATTTGTTCAGGGCGATTATTGGTAGCTATCAGTTCAAATGAAGAGTTTTCACAAACTTGGTTTTCACCACCTGCCGTACCACCTTCACCAATCGAAATACTAGTTTCTATTCCATTATTAATAATCGTAATACTATCTGTTTCGGTACAACCATTTGCCTCAGCAGTAATATAATAAGTTGCACTGTTGTCTGGGTTAATGGTTAAAATACCTCCTTCTGAAATGATATTACCATTAGCATCTGTCCATTTGAATGATGCGCCATTCAGTGTTGTCATTGCGGTGATAACTACATCTTCGCCACAAGTCGTTACATCATTTGTATTGCTATTCGGACTGACAGACAGGCCAATTTCTTCGGCTACATTTACTAATACACTTTGTGTAATCTGACAAGTATCTGCACTGAAATTTTGTACGGTTACGGTATATTCTGTCGTCGCCATAGGCGATGCAATGGGATTGGCAGCAGTAGGATCATCTAGACCTTCCACTGGTGACCATTGATACATCAAATCGGGATCGCCGTTTGGATTTAACTGAACAGATTCGCTTGGACAAATACTAAATTCCTCGGCGAGGTCTAATTTAACGACCGTCACATTTAGTGAATCGGTCATACAAGACATACAATTATTGCTGGAAGTAACACATAATTCAGCAATCAACTCTTGGCTGCGACCTAATGTAATAGATGGATTTTCTTCATTAGAAGACTCACCATTACTAAAGGTCCAATTGTATTCTAAAACGCCTGTTAAATTAGTCGTTGTTTGATTCGTAAACTGAATCGTTGTATTTACACCATCACAATTTTCGTAATCAAACGCGAACGCAGGCATCAGATTAGGTTCAAAAATTTCGACTTGCTGACGAATCGTATCTGTACAATCTACATCATATTGTAAAGTCAAATATACTTCGTACGTCCCTGATTCGCTATAAATGTAACTTGGATTCTCTTCCGTAGAAGTGCCTCGCCCATCACCAAAATTCCAAGCGTAGCCAAAGGCGTTGGTGCTAGTATTAGTGAAATTAACGGTCTGTCCGTCACACTGTAACTCAGAAGTAAATCCGAGTTGAAAAGTCGTATCAATCACTACGACGGTTACCGAATCGCTGGCAGTACAGTTAAATTGATTGGTTGCTGCAACAAAGAACGTGCGCTCGCCAATCGCTTCGCTAATGGTTGGATTACTGGTATTCGCACCAGAGATAATATCGGAAGCAGGTTCCCAAACGTAGGTTAAAATGTCATTAGGATCGTTATTGGTAACACTTAAAGTAAGTGACTCCCCTTGGCAAAATGCGATCAAATCGTTTCCATCAATATTAATTTCCGCAGGTCCACCCGAGATATTAATCGGCATTTCTGTCGTACAACCATTAGCCGCAGTAGCGCGTACCATATAATCCGTACTACCTGAAACTGGAACGGTAAAACTGTTATTGCCACTTGCTAACACCTCGCCATTGCTACTTAAATATTCAATATTAATTGCGTCTGTACTCGTTGCGAAAATAATTGCTTCCGTATCGCAAGTTGCTACGTCTGCATTTACTTCCAAATCGGGATTAGCATTTACATTGATGGTCACTGTACGCGTCAATTCACAAGTATCCGCACTGATATTGGTAATCGTAACGGTATAGGTGGTTGTCTCCTCGGGCGTAGCTGTTGGATTAGCAGCCGTTGGATTATCAAGTCCAGTCGCAGGCGACCAATTATATTGATAAGCGGTATTTCCATTAGGATTTAACGCGACACTTGCGCCTGCACAAATAGATGCGTCAGCTGCAATGTTTATTCCAGTGAATAGTTCAAAATCGAAGGAATCGGTCGTCGTTACGGTACAGCCTTCTTCCGTGGTAATAGTTAGCGTTGCGGTGACGGTTTGGTCACTACTAATTTCTAAAGTTGGTTGTATTTCGGTGAACGTTTCGCCCGTGCTAAAAGTCCATTGACGACTTACTGTATTATTTAAAGAATTGGTTGAAATATCACTGAATTGTGCTACAATAGTTTCGGCTGAACAATCAGCATAATCTACTTCAATCGCAGCGTTCAAGGTTCTTTCAGTCAAGACAACTGGCTGAACCAAAGTATCTGCACAACGTCCGAGTGTATCTGCAATCAATGTCACTTGATACGTTCCCATATCGGGATAAGTATAAGATGGACTACTTAAATTTGAAGTATCGCTATCGCTATTTTCATCACCAAAATCCCAAGTATAGCGGTCTGCTTGCGCACTATTATTATTAAAAGTTACCGTCGTACCTTCACAACTTGTATCGGTAGAAAAATCCAATTGTGGACGATCTAGAACAACCACAGTAACCATTTCTTCGAAAGAACAGAGGTCATTATTTGGGCTTACCATTACCGTGAAAGTGGTATTTTCTTCTACGTAAGCAGTCGGGTTAGCGATAGTTGGATCATCTAAAGAAGGACTTGGCATCCACGAATAATTATAACTCGTTAGTTCTGGTGCATCGGGATTTAGTTGAATAGAATCACCGAAACAAACGTAGAGCGTATCTGCTAATTCGCTACCTGGATCTTCTTGCCCCGTCTCAAAAGTTTTGGTCAAAGAACGCACACAACCATTGACTGAGGTTACCGTTAAGGTCACTGTTCCTTGTACGTCTAGCGGTACACCGATGACTGGATTTTGTTCCCTAGAGGTAATCGTATCTATATTATAAGTAACTTCCCAAAAGTAATTAGCAACGCCAGAAACAGCATCTGTAGAAAAATCAACTAAACCTAAAACAGAGCTACTAGAACAATCCGCTTTTTCAATTTCAAAATCAACAAAAAGCGAGTTATTTTGTAAATATACTTCTGCAAAACTAGTATCTACACAAGCGGAACCTGGTTCCGCAATTAGCATGACAGTATAACGACCTGTATCAGGATAAGTATAAGTAGGATTAGCTTCGCTAGAAATAGCTCGTGGATCATTAGGGTAATCAAAGTGCCATTCAAATTCATCGGCTTGAACACTATTATTTGAAAACTCTACAGTTAAATTTTCACATTGTGCAGCGGGAGCAACGATGACCGCTTCTACCTCTTCACAACGACCTACATTGTATTGAAAATCGCGACGGGTTTCAGAAATTAGTACCCCATCCCGATATTCTTCCACACAAACGCCTACTACAAATTGTCCTTGCAGAGTCGGTAAACCAGTCAATCTTCCAGTACGAGGATTGATACGCAGTGGTTGTCCTGCCCCTAATAAATTATCTAAATTATAGACGGGATCGATAAACACTACTGGATTGTAAGGTGGATTATTAGGAGGGTTAGGATCTGGACGACTTTCTGTTGCCCCCTGATTCGGCGTACATAATTTATAGACTAACGAATCACCTTCGAAATCACTTGCAGAGTGATCGAAAAAAATAGGCTTATTAATACAAATGAAGATAGGAGGCCAACTTTGAAAACGCGGACTGCTATTGCAGGATTCCATAGCAGCGGGTATTAAATCAATTTCATAAGTTGCACCCGTTAAATCGGGGTTATAAATATTCGAGATAGTCTCATTGCGACAACAACGTTGATAAACGAATTTGTAACCCACCATATTCATGGGGAGGGAGATAGTATCTCGATATCTAGTCGTATGTACACATACATCTCCTGGGACGAACAGACAAGGATCGTTCAAAATAGCATTTAAGGTATCATCTACTATAAAATCAATCTTTAACTCCGTGAATAATTGATTATCATCCAGATTAAAGATACCTACGGAAGCTTGTTCATCAAACTGTGCATCTTCTGCACCGTAGAAACAGTCTCGATATACGTCGAGTGTGACTTCATATTCGTTGCCACCCAAACAGCGGTAGCTAATCTCACCTCCAACGATATGGGAAGCGAAGATTTGTAGTGGAAGGGTCAGAAGGGTTATTATAAATAATTGTTTTCTCCAAAAGCGACCACCATTGATTATATCATTGATTTTGGTATTCACGGTCTTATAATTTTAATAAAAAGAAAATTTCATTGAATTGTTGAACTGTTGATTTGTTTATCAGATTAAACCGTTAACTACAAATCCATTCAACAATTCAACTCGTCACATTACTTTCCACGTTCATCAAGTGCACGTTGATTAATAATAATATTTGCTTCGTCCTTAGAGCGTTCGACGCTAACACCTACAATTTCAACGCGACGTTCAAGCGAAGCTAGAATGCTATAAATAGAATCTTTTTCGCCACCTAGCTCGTCCTTTACGTTTTGTGGAGCCTTGGTTTCACCAAATGCTTCTTCCGTAATGGTTAGCTGTCCACCATCTAAATACTGATTATAAATGCCGTTATTATAATTACGGAAGTATTTGATGACACTATCAATTCGACGACGGCTTAGTTTATCGTTGTATTCTGTACTAGCCCGCGGGCTGGTATAACCACCAAACGCGATATTGACTGAGTTGCCTCGACGAACAAAGTAGTATAGTTTTTCTGTAAATTCTAATAAGGTTTCATAACCTAGTTTCACCTCACGGTCGAAGAAGATGTCAAAGCGTTCTGCTTGTCCAAATTTTGTGTCACCTTCCATTTCGCCCGTATATTCTTCTTTATAGTCGCTCTGTCTTTCCAAATATGGAATGACGGTTTCAGTATATTCGGTACTAGCAGTAGTAGATGATGCGCCACGCTTAGGAATATCATTATCAAAATAAATGAGCAATGGTAAGAAGTCATCGAAATTAGTACGTTGCAGATAGATTTCTACTTCTACTGTTTTAGATTCGGTGAATTCCATCTCAGCAATTGGAATCGTATCTAGGCGTGTTTCGTAACCTTTACGTTCGGTTTTGATAACGTAATTTTTACCTAGTTCTAAAGGAAAACCAAAGTCATTACCATCTTCATTGACCTGTTTTTCAATCAATAACTCCTCAGAAGCGGTCATTTCAAATAAACTTACCGTAGCATTAAATAAAGGCTCTTCGGTATCAAAATCGAATGTAGTTGCCAGTAAATTAACCTCAATCGGATTGAGATAAAGCTCTTTTTCAATTTTTTCAACATCTACTCCGATATTTCCGTCGGTCAAATCTATTTCTGCAGTTGCATTAGCATATCCATCCCGCGAGCCTACGATCAAGTATTTTTTTCCACGTTCTAATGGAAAAAGAAACTCGTTGGAATAATCTTGGATTTTAGTGATAATACTTTGATTACCGTTTTCATCTATTTCAAATAATTCTACTTGTGCGCCATTCAATGGTTCTTTAGTTGAACCATCAAAGGTGAAAGCAACCAAGTCAATAATCATATCCATCTCCACCGCGTAGATGTCATTACAACAAATTTCGGACTCTGTCTCTAAAAATGTTCCACTAGCACGATTGCTCGCAAAGTGAGCTTTTCCACCTTTTTTATCTAAAGTGAAATAAATATCGTTGTAACTACCATTGATTGGTGCACCTATATTTTCGGGTGCATCAAATTGATCACCAGTCGAACTGGACTTAAAAATATCGTAACCACCTAGGCCACGGTGTCCTTCCGAACTAAAATAAAACATACCAGTGCGCGTATGAAAAAATGGGGAAATCTCATTTTGAACGGTATTCAAAGTAGGTAGGTTAATCGGTTCATCAATTGAGCCGTCTGCATTAACATAACTACACCAAATGTCATATCCACCCTGTCCACCTGGTCGATCAGAAGTAAAGAAGAAGTACTCTTGCCCAGTTTCGCGGTTTTTACCTAGGTTAGGATGAGTGGTCGTGTAGCCGTTGAGATTGATATAATCAGGAAGCGGTGTAGCAACACCCCAGCTATCTGCACCTTCTTTTTGACGGGTATAAATCCGACAGCGGATCTCAGCAGAATTATCAACGTAATTACAAATGGTGTAATAAATCCGATCTCCTGCACTATTAAAGGCATGATGCGCACTATGCTGGAGTTGAGCATTAAATCCATCTGTCTGTGGTTGTCCAATATTTCCATCAATGGATTGCATCATTTTGGAATAAGCGCGGGACGGATTATACTCGTCACCCTCGTCGTAGAAACTCAAAGATGAATATAATAAGGTGTCGCCCATCTGATAAGGCGCAAATTCAGAGTATCCTGTATTGACGGCACCCGACAAATGTTGAACCTCCACATCTTTGGGGTTTTCCATCATACCGATTGCCCAGTCACTTTCATCAATTGCGTTCTCTGCTACCTGCAAATAATATCCATTTGCAAGTGGACTTTCTGTGACAAATCGTTCGTAGAGGGCTTTAGCCTGTTGATATTTTCCTAAGTACTGTTTAACATCCGCTAACCAGTATAATGATAATGGATATTTTTCAATGGAACTCAAATCTAGAACTGCTTGGTAGGCAGTATCCGCTTTAGTATAGGCATGCGTCAGCCGAGCTGATTCAGCGTATTTATACCAAACAGCGGCATCTTGATATTCCTGAATTTCATTGGCGATACCATAATAATTGAGTGCAGAATAGTAATCCTTATTCTTAAAAGAAGTATCAGCAGCAGTTAGATATTGCTCTAAAGACTGGGCGTAAGTAGTTGAGAAACAGCCAACTGTGAAAAACAGGATAAAAAACAGATATATCCTTTTCATAGTTTTAAAAGATTAATATTGATGTTCGTGAGATTTTGGAATTCAGGTGTTTCAGTGTGCATGCGCAAAAAAATGTAGCATGTAAAATTTGATGAAGATCAAAAAAGGTTTTTTTGATTAATACGAAATAATTTTACAAACTAGTGCTCAATAGATACATAAACTTAAATTGCAGTCTAAAACTGCACAGTAAAAATGGGAGGAATGTAGATTGTATCGTTTATGTTGAGTTATAAATAAAATCTCACATTCATTTTCAGTTAGTCACGAGTAAGCGAGTAGCAAATTGATTTCGTTACTCTATTTTCAGATAAGTAAAAAGACCTTAAAAGCAATCTTCAGATAAAGCATTTCTAATGAAGCCTTCATCCAAATAGGTCTAATTACGTACTACTATTCAGTATAATTAATTTCTCTTCTATCCTTAAATAATCGGACAAATCTTAAACTGCGGTAGCGGTTTAACTTTGTAAATTAGATATTGTACAGAAAATTCTGGGCCACCCCGATTTTCTGTAGCAACGCTAAAATCAGATATATTAATATCGTAACTAGCTCCAAAACGCCATTGAGTAAAGTGTAATTCTAAGTTAGGAATAATAGCGTCACCAAATTTTTCTGACGGTAAAGTCGTTTCTCCAAATCGGTTAAAGCGATAAGATGCACCTAATTGTAAAGCGGCTTCCTTAGTACGCTTGCGATTCAAATGAATTCTACCGCCTGCACCAAATACATTTTCCTGATAAGGGTTTTGTAACTGCACTGAGCCATTCAACACAATATCAAACGCTGGACTGACCATCAACATCCCCATCGCGTAGATGCTCACTCGAATTGGTAATTTTATATCTTCCGAATCATAAAAGCCAAGTTGTGGTCGGTTCAAATGAAAAAGTCCTACTCCGACGTCCAACTTAGAACGTCGTTTCCAGCGATTTGCATTTTTCATTTGAAAACGCACATTTCCACCTAAAGATAAGTCGGCATAGAAATTATTGGTATTTGTAAAACTTTCTTGCGGCAAGGTGGGATCAAAAGATTCACCATTGAACTGATCACCAAAACGCAGATCGTCGGTACGAAAAGCACGTTGATTGAGCATCAATTGTGCTCCACCAGTAAGGAAAACTTTTTCTGATAACTGAGTAGAATAAGAGCCACTGAGTCCAAAATTTGTCATACTCAGTTTCGCATCACCTGCCCGATCATAATTAAACAGAACTGCTCCTGAAAAATATCCATTCTTTCGGGTATCTTCTTTAATACGGGTTTCGTACATCCCCGAAAAGGTTAGATAAGGCACAGGCACGGATTCCCACTGTTGGCGAAAATTACCTCCGATACGTACATCACCACCATGAACACCAGTCAAACCTGGGTTCAGATTTAGAGAAGAATTGTAGAATTGAGAGAAGTGTATATCTTGGGCAGATAGGGTTTGTATTATTCCACTGACAAATAAAACAGCCGCCCAAACGCAGATACGTTGTAGGGATATGTTCATAACGGATTATTTATAAAGCGGTTCTTACTGTAATTTCAAATGCAGCTGAGCATTTTGATTGAATTTACAATAGAAAATTAATAAAAGGATTATATATCTAAAGCTAAGGCGAAAATCGCCCCAAATGTTTATGTAAGATAATAAAACTAAACGATAGTGGTGGGATATAAATAATTTGTTAACTGCGACGGACGCTACTCTTTGTACCTATTTATCTGACATTTGTTGCTAAATGCCACATAATCAAACCTTAAAATAATGTTAAAATTATTAATATAATTAACAAAGTAGTAGGCTATAGCCAAATGTTAAAGTTTGAATGTAAGTTCGTGCAGCTAATAATATTTA
Organism: Saprospiraceae bacterium; assembly: GCA_045106545.1. Classification (GTDB taxonomy): domain Bacteria; phylum Bacteroidota; class Bacteroidia; order Chitinophagales; family Saprospiraceae; genus JBGCES01. Next base: position 16,178 of record JBGCES010000196.1, on the reverse strand, counting down.
TACTTGATCAGTAGTTGATGTGGTGTAAGTAGTAACAAAAGTACATGATATTTATGATACTTACTTGATTTTTTTAGTTAAAAAAGCCATTAGGCATTCTTTTTGTTTGGGAACATTCTAATAGAACTCAGGCACATATATTTTTTATTGCAAATTAATTCAGAATAGTTAGGATCTTTATAAAAAGATTTATTACATTTGCACTATAAGAAATTATGATATGAGTTTCTTATTTTTCGTTTGACAATTTTTGACAACTACCAATTACCATTTTTAAACTTTTTTCGTTTGACATTTTAGAAAGTTTGACAGCTTTCACTTTTTTAAATTCATGTTTACATTTTAATTTGACAATGTTACAATTATAGTTCATTGTAATTGTATATCCCATCCTGTGCATATAGTTTCCCATACTATATCATTTAAAATATCTTATCCAAGAAATTCCCATCTATTTATTATTTGACTTGCGATAGTAAGTACAACTAGTATCTTATTGCATTTTATGCTTTACAGATTGTAGGTTGCTTACTAGCTGATACCATCTATTCCTTATCAAAATTATCGCTTAGTCATACTGATTTGACTTCTGCCATGCAGAAGGTGGTCATACTCACGCTTAGGAATAAATTTTAAATGCAAAAACCTATTTTACTGTGCAAAATCTAACTTTCTTATTTTTCTTACTCTCTTTCACCAGCCTTCAAGCGGCTACAATTTTCGTTTCTGCGAATGGGGCAGGTAACGGAGCGACTTGGGCTGATGCAACCGATTTACAAACTGCTTTAACTACTGCTCAATACGGTGATGAAGTATGGGTAGCACGTGGCACTTACTTTCCTACTACTAATACTGACCGCAACGCTTCCTTTATTATTAAAGACGGTGTTAAAGTATATGGCGGATTCAGTGGACGTGAAACTTCCACTGCACAAAGAAACCTATTAGCTAACCCAACGGTATTAAGTGGTGAGATTGCTTCTCCTTCAATTGATGACAACTCTTACAGTGTTGTTTACACAAAAAATGTAAGCTCAGCAACTGTTGTAGATGGTTTTGATATTCGTGGTGGTGCGGCAAATGCGGCAGTAAGCGGAGAAGGAAATCGTCAACGTTGTGGTGGTGGTTGGTTTAATACTGGTGCTAATAGTCACGATGGTTCTAACCCAACGATTAAGAACTGCACATTTACAGCTAATTACGCTCGCGAAGGTGCTGGTATGTATAACTTCGGAAAGAATGGCGTTTGCCAACCAACATTGGTAAGCTGTACTTTCACTAATAATAAAGCCGACCTAGATGGCGGTGCAATGTTCAACAATGGTAACGCAGGTACAAGCAGTCCACGCATTGAAAACTGCTCTTTCTCTAATAACGAAGCTACTTACGGTGGTGCCATTTTGAATAACGCGACTTACAACGGCAAATGTAATCCTTCATTAACAAACTGTGACTTTGCCGCTAACACTTCTTACTTACGCGGTGGCAGCCTACACAACATTGCTCAAGGTGGTGGCGTTTGCGAACCAATCGTACAGAATTGTGATTTTGATAATAACTACTCTACTGTTGGCAAAAAACAATATCTCACTGCTAGTAATTCATCAAAGAAAGCAAAAGGAAAATCCATTATTACAGTTAAGTAATCTACAACACTCTCGTTAGTCCCGTGAACATTTTTTCTTTTTATTAATCCCGTGAACATTTCTTTCTTCCCGCAAATTATATCCACTTTCTCCTCCTATCTATTTTTCTACTTCCCACGTTCTTCTTCCCACTTATTTAATTAATACTTCACTCTTCACACTCAGCAATTCACCAAGTCGCATAAACGTTTCTTTCCATTCATCATTAACAAATCTCCTTTTTCCTTTCTGGAATGCTTTCACTGTAGAGAAGTACAAATTTTGACTTTTCCAAATATCCAATTCGATCTCAATCGTTTGAATAATTTCCAAAATAGTCGTCATGGTCTTTAGACTTTCCAATGGAATATCTACCGATGCGAGTTTACGCATTTCGTAGTACAACCGTTTTTCTGCGGCTAAGGTGAAAGAAGCGCGATCACTAAATTGAATATTCCATTTATCTAATTCACGAATCAATCGTTTCAGATCACGAATAAATAGAAACTCTTGCTCAAAATAGTTGTGTAAATCCTTATTTACCACAAATTCAACAGCGCTTACATAAGCCTGAGGTACAGGAATATCACTTTGCAACATTCCAGTCATTAATTGATAATTATCGTTATAGATTTCGCGGAAAGCAGCTTCGGCACTTTTCAGATTCCGCTCAGTGATCTTTTGTAAAATTTTACGTTTTTCATCGCGGAATAGATGCCAAATGGTAAAGCGTTCTTCATCAAAGTAGTTTTCCATAACTACAATTGCTTGCCCTAAATCCGTTGAGCGAAAGGCAGCCGTAATTTCTTCGCGCATCTTGTCAAATGTTTCGCCTGGCATATCCAGTGAAATATTACCGATAATATTCTGTTGACCAAGATATAATACAGCGAAACTGAAAAACTTCTCGGAGTGCGTAACTTTTGAGCGTACCATCGTACGACCAATCGAAAGCCGTTGATTACCTGCACGCAGCGTATCGAGAACTTCACTTTCCGCGATGTAATTAAACAGCTCTAATTGGCGAGGATATTTTTCAAATAGAGAAGAAGCCGCGTAGTGCATGCCTACCCGCTTTAGGTCAACTCGCTTAGGAATTACATTCTTTTGATAGCTTACTGCACCATTTTCATGTACATTACTCGGCGCTTCTTTTAGTCGTTCTTGAAATTCCTGATGATAATTTATGCTGACTACTTGATTAGCGTAGTAAATAGCACGGTTAGCATATTGTAAGATCTGATTTGTCTCGATGCCCGAAATTTCATCAAAGAACCAGCCACAACTCGTAAACATCAACAGTGCATTTCGCTGCATTTCGAGCAAACGTAGTACTCTAGTTTTTTCTCTTTTATCCAATGGACGGATTACGTGAGCAGCGAGGAATTCATCTATCTGTGCTGGTTTACGATTCAAAATCACTTGGATATAATCGTTACGAGTAGCCCAAACATCTTTAAGGAACTTACCTGCTTCTTGCTCATAAATTGGAATCAATTCATCCCGTAACCAATCGAGTGTATCCCGTAGTGGTCCACGCCATTCTTGAGTTCCACTATTAGGTCCACCAGTATTACAGCCACAATTAGAACGCCACCGTTCTACACCATGTACACAGCTCCAAGAACTATTATCATGAATTTGAATTTCATAAGTAGGTGGAAATAATTCTAAATATTGACCGTAATTAGTCAACTGAACATCGGTATTTTCTTCGATGTGATTTAAACAAGAAGCCAATGCCATTTCACCGTGACGGTGGTGATGACCATAACTCTCGCCGTCAGTGGCGATATGTGCCAGTTGTGGGTATTCACCACCATCCAAGGTATTGATGATACGCTCAGCGAAAGCACTACCATTATTCAATAATCCTTCAAATGCGACCCCTTGGGACACATTGCCATCGTAGAAAAATAAGGTAATTTCTTTACCTGAAGGCAATTTACATAAGTACGGACGACGCGGATCTACGGTAGCGTGACCCAACTGATCCCAGTGATCTTGCCCGATTTGTCGAACTGCCTTGGCTTGTCGAGGAGCGAGAATAGTAAATTTGATGCCTTGTTCGGCTAATACTTCTAGTGTTTCAGTATCCGTTGCCGTTTCGGCTAACCAGATACCTTCGGGCATACGCCCAAAACGTGATTTAAAATCCTCGATTCCCCAAATAACCTGAGTTTCCTTATCACGCCGATTACAAAGTGGTAAAATTAAGTGACTATGAACTTGCGCAAGTGCCGAACCATGTCCGTCATAACGTTCTAGACTCAGTTTATCGGCTTGTAGAATTGCCTGATAGGTTTCAGGGTCTGCCTCTTTTAACCAAGAAAGAAGCGTAGGTCCCATATTAAAACTAATATAAGCGTAGTTATTAATAATCTTTATAATCGAACCTTCATTGTCCAAAATACGCGCAGTAGCATTAGGTGCGTAGCATTCATTATTGATGCGCTCATTCCAGTCGTGGAAAGGGGCAGCAGAATCTTGCAGTTCTACCGTTTCTAACCAAGCATTTTCGCGAGGTGGTTGGTAAAAATGTCCATGAATGCAAGCGTATTTTTTTTGATTATTCATTGCTCAGTCGTTTTGCTTTTTCAAAAGTATTAATAACTTTTTTGAAAATCAGTCATAATTCAATGACACTGAAAGTAGATATGCCACGCCGAAATAATTAATTCAACGATTTAGAAATGAGGATTTCGACAATACTATAATGTAAAGATAATAATAAGGTAAGTGTATAAAGTACAAGAACAGGATTAATTAATAAATCTCCAAAAAATACCAAAGCGAACCGTGAAGACGGGTTGAGGATGATATGCAGTTTGATAATAATAATTACTAGAGAGGAGGTCGGTCAGATTTTCAGCTTTGATAAAAGCACGAACGCGATCAATTTTAGCATTAAAAAAGAAATCTACCATCGGATACGTTTGTGCTTCTTGTTGATCTTGCAGATAAAACTGTCCAGTTAACGGTAAATAACTATTCGCAAAGAATGGCGTATTAATCCGCAAGTCAAAACCAATTTGCATTTGTAATACTTTGCGGAAAAGCTGTCCAGCTAAGTACAGACTGTGTTTAGAAAAAATGCGTGGCGCACGAATAAAATCGCCCGTGGTTTCTTGTAAAATAACCGTATTGTCAAGATTTAATATGCCTAATCGTATATCCTGCTGTGCGACGAGTTGCAAGACATTGATCACGCCTGTATTCTGCTGTGGGGTTGCCAACGAATCAAAATAAATATAGTTATCTACTAAATGATAACGCGCAGAAAGACGCGTGTTTAATTTAGGAATCGTATAAGCAGCACTGAGCGTAGTAGCGATGGTTTTATTAAAATCATTATTCCAAAGGGCGCGTTGCGAAATAAATGCGCGCGTTTCTACGAGTGTGGGCGAATAGGCTTGATTGACAAATTCTAATTCGAGCGTACCCAGTTTTTCTAATTTCCATAAGAATAAACCCTGTAAACGGAAATCTCCCGCATTGTCCAATAGCCCCAGATGAGCATAAGTATTCAAACGCAGATTGGTAGTAGGAGAAAAATTGACCCGCCCAGTGAGAAATAAATTATTAACCGAAGTATCGATAGGTTCTTGGTTTAAATTATTAATATCATAATTTAAACCAATCTCAATAAGGTCGCGTTGAGTAGTAGTTTTTGAATTGCCATCCTGCAATTTATAAGTGCTAATCTTAACTTCGTTTTGTAGCGTTCTCGCTTGAATAAAATGCCGCAACCCTTGATCGTAAGTTAGCAACTCACCATAATAAGCAGCATTAGGGCTTAAATCATAGGCTTTATATTCACTATCCCGATACAAAATACGATGACTCAACGTGACCGCGCGGCGGTTGATTTGTACACTATCTGCGTTACCTAGTAGTTTATAATAATGCGTGTAGGAAAATTCTCGTTGCGCTTGCCGAGTTTTAGCCTGTTCAGCCGTTAAGAAAATAGTTGCTGTAGTAGGCGAATTAAGATCGCCCTCCCCCGCTGGCTCTTCTGCTATTCCGCCGTTGTCTTCGTGCTCTCCGAGGTTGGAGGTAAAGCTAAAAAATCCATTGTAACGATCGTTTTTGGAGTGATACCAATAACCTACACCAAAGGCAGTATTCCGTCCATTTTGATAGGGATACTGATTCGTAGAACCAAGTTGACTAATGCGTTGAAATTGTAAACTAAAATTAGAGGTTTCTCCAAAATTGCGACTAAATCGTAGTCGAAGATAACTATCCGATTGCTCTGCACCTTGCGAATAAAAGGCATCAGTATAGGCTTTTTCTAAAGTGTAATAACGAATATCCGTGGAACGCATTTGATATAAACTATATTGATCTAAACCAATAGCTAAACCACGTCGAAAAGGCGTTTCGTAAAATAACGGTTGGTGCGCCGAGCCTAAATTACCCAGATTAGCATAATCTAATAAACGTTGACGCGTCGGATTGTAAATTTGTAATTGCTCTAAAGTCGTATCTGCATAAGCAATTACTTCACTTGGATTCGTTGCATAGCGGTAAAATACGCCAAAAGTATCCACTTCTACCTCGCCTTGTTGCGTATTTCCTCCGCCTCCACCCTGCCCACTACCACGTGTAAAGTCGCCCAAATTGGACGGTGGCCCTTGGGCGAATAGATTAGCTTGAAAAATAAATAATACAAAAGCAGCACATAAAAATGAACGATACTTGAAAAGTATCGTCCATTGGTAACACCAACTTGCACTTGCTAGATGGTGTTTAATTTTATACAGCGAAGTTGTCTTATTAAAAATGCTAATTTTCAACACGAAATGGATTTGAAAATGCATTCTACCGTCAACTCTAATTCATTAATAACTTCTCGGTAAATTGCATTTCGGCATTACTAAAGCGCAACAAATATAGTCCTTTTGTTAAACTAGGCAGCGTGACCCGCTCTTGATTTTTTGTTGCTAAAAAGTTGTACGTACCTAAACGTGCTACTTCCCGCCCGTTAATATCCAAAATATCCACATTGACATTTTGTTGGCTTTGCTTTAACGTTAATTCAATCGTTAAAACATCTTGTGCAGGCTGAGGAGAAAGTTGAACGCGTTCTACATCTTTGCGTAAGTCAGCTGTGGACGTTGCTGCACCACAATCAATTGCACATTGACTTTGTGGTGTTGCTGCCGTACTCGTACATGCATCAGCCATTCCTTCAATAACGAATAGTCCTTCTTGCATATCTGATACTAAAATATTTCCAGATGGTAGAAACGGATAAACGCCCCACGCGCCTTCATAACTATTGCGCAAGTCAACACTCGAAGTATTATAAAACATAGCTAACTCAGGCTCGGCTGGATTAGAAATATCGTAAACGCGTAAGCCATTATAATAATAAGAAGCATATAAATAATCGCAAGCAACAACCTGATTATGAGGTATGGTTCCAGAAACTGGTGTGCCTTCATCGAAAGTCCCCGTTACCTCAATTTCACAAATATCTTTTACATCTACTACTTTAATGTCCTTATTATGGTTCTCATCTGCCATGTAATAATAATCACAAGACTCACTCAACCAACCAGAATGATTGTAGCCGTTTTGTGTGTAGGTCGTTAAAATGGATTTAGTCACTGGATTTGCGGGGTCGTTGAAATCAACAATAGCAAAGCCATCATTTCCACAATTCAGAAAAGCTATTCCATCACGAACAAAGCCGTCATGAACGTGTCCCACCGTCAAAGTACTAAACTGGTTGTATTCACCTACAAATTCAGGCTGTAGTGGATCGGCAATTGAGTACAAGCGTAAAGCAGAATAAGCTTGTGCACCTCCTTTTGTTGCAAAACAGTATAGCATTGCTTGCGTAGAATCAATAAATATATTGTGCGCCTTGGTCAATAATTGGAATGAATCATACAAGACAGGCAAAGAATCTGGTAAAGCAGATAAATCTAAGATCTGTAACGTACTTAAACCTTCATCAGCTACAGCATATAAATAATCACCATAGTCATGATAATCACGGTGAATAATTGCTCCGCCAGTTGCTGCACCTTCTATAAAAAAGGCTTCTGTCGGGTTAGCGGGATCAGTAACGTCAATAAAATGAGTTCCTGCTGTCGAACCAAGTATGGCATATTCATGTCCGTTGCGAGCCACTCCCCATACTTCATTGTAGGTGTTGTCATAAGCATTAGACCCGACTAAAGCAGGATCGCTCCATTGACCGAGTAAATTTCCTTCGGAAGTTTGTTGTGCGAATACAAATTGTGGAATAAATGTGAGTAGAATAAAAAAGATGCGCATATTAGAAAGGTTTTGAATTTATTAGCTATTAAAAGATAAGTTTCCGCTTTTTAAATGATAATTTTTCTGAATGAATAAATTTTTATTCAACAAAATTATCAATTAAAAATCTTCAAAGGGTAAGTTATCTTTTAATCAATACTAAAGACCAAAAATACGCTTCTTTTAGGAGAGGAGATGTCAAAAGAATGGCAGAATCACGGAATTATTTGATTTTTTAGGGATGTCGGAGTTGAGTAAACGTATCGGATACCTCTGAGGCATCCGATACGTAAACAGTTATAAATCAATTAACTCAGGTGCCATAAAAAAAAAAAAAAAACCACCATCGTGGTATAAATTCTGCATTGTAACCATACGAGTCAAATCAGAAAATAACGAGATACAGTAGTCTGCGCAAGCTTCTCCAGAAGCGTTGCCTAGTGGAGACATAGTATCGGCATAATTAAAGAACTCTTGGAAACCCTTCACGCCACTACCCGCAGTTGTTACCGTTGGCGATTGTGAAATGGTATTCACGCGTACGTTATTTTTCTTTGCAAAATGATAACCAAAGCTACGAGCAAACGATTCTAATAATGCTTTGGATTCTGCCATTTCGCTGTAATCAGGAAAAGTGCGCTGTGCTGCAATATAGCTCAAACCTAAGATGGAACCCCAATCATTCATCGCGTCTTGCTGATACAGCGTTTGCATCATTTTGTGAAAAGAAATCGCAGAAATATCAAAAGTTTTCTGCATCCAATCATGTTTCAAATTCGTGTAGTCGCGTTTTTTACGCACATTGATTGACATGCCGATAGAGTGCAAAACGAAATCCAGTTTACCACCTAAAATCTCTTGCGATTTAGTAAATAAATTTTCTAAATCTTCTAGGCTCGTCGCATCGGCAGCAATTACTTCTGCATTTAGTTCTTCGCCTAGCTTCTGAATGCCACCAAAACGTAAAGCCACTGGGGCATTCGTCAAAGTAATAGTTGCTCCTTCTGCTACGCAACGTTGAGCTACTTTCCAAGCGATAGATTTTTCGTCAAGTGCGCCAAAGATAACGCCACGTTTTCCTGCTAATAGTTGGTTTGCCATGTGTATGTAATGGTTTGATTGTGTGATGGTCTGATGGTAATGGTTCACAATCAAACCATCTAACCATCAGACCATCAGATTTATACTTTTGCTGCCATCTGTAATAACTCCCTAGCATTCTCTAATGCGGAAGCCGAAGGCGGATTCTGACTGAGCATCGTCGCAATAGCACGAACTCGTTCGTCTAAAGATAGCTCCCGTACGTTCGTAACGGTGCGATCTACTTTATCTTGTTTATAAATGAAGTAATGTGTATCTGCTTTAGAAGCGATTTGTGGAGAGTGGGTAATAGAAACAATCTGGTGTTCATTAGATAAATCTCGTAGAATAGAACCCATTTTCAGAGCAACATCACCAGAAACTCCTGTATCAATTTCATCAAAAATTAGTGTAGGAAGTGGAATAGCGCTAGCGACTAAAGATTTAGTAATCAAAGTCAATCGACTAATTTCACCTCCCGAAGCGACGTCTTTGATCATCTGCATTCGACTACCTTTATTGGCTGCGAATAAGAAGTTAATTTCATCTAGTCCCGTACTCGTCAGTTCTTCTAATGGTTTTACTTCTACTTGCAAACGTGCATTTTTCATTGAAAGCAGAGTGAGCCGTTTATGAACCTGTTTTTCAAAAGACGGAATTACCTTCTGCCGACTTTTGCGCAACTGCCAAGCATAATCACGTAATACCTCATCTTGTTGATCGATTTCTTTTTCTAGATTCGCCATTTCGTTACTCATATCTCCATAAGTATCCAGCTGTTGTTGCAGATTTGCTTGGATATCTAGCAATTCTTGATTGGTCTGAACGTGGTGTTTATTTTGTAATCGATAGAGTAAATCCAAGCGGGTTTGAATCTCTTGAATTCGTTCGCCATCGTATTCGGTATCTTCTGCTACTTGTTCAAATTCACTGGTAATATCTTGTAATTCAATTAGAATACCATTGAATCGCTCCTGTAATTTTTCAACACGCGGATCAAATTTACTGACACTTCCCAATGAAATATTGATACTTTCTAACTGAGAAATGACCGATTGCTCATCTTCGCCTAAATGCTGATAAGTAGCTGATAATGTACGTTTTATACCTTCTGCATTAGATAGTCGTTCACTCTCCGTTTCCAACTTTTCTTGCTCATCTGGCAATAATTCTGCCTTATTAAATTCATCCAATTGAAAATTAATAAAATCTACCTCCCGTGCGGCTTGTTCGCTTTGTTGAATAAGCTGCTGCAGGCGTCGTCGATTGCGCTGAAACTCCTGAAATACGCTTTGGTAAGATTTTAGTAGCGAGCTATTGCCTGCTAATGCATCGATCATTCGTAACTGAAAGGAAACGTTGTGAATATCGAGGGTATCGAACTGTTGATGTAGATCAATTAAGGCATTATTTAATTGTTGGAGTAGCTTTAAATTAACGGGTGTATCGTTAATAAAAGCCCGTGATTTGCCAGAAGGCGTTAGCTCACGGCGTACGACTACTTCATCATCATAGTCTATATCATTATCTATAAAAAAGGATTGTAGAGCATATTTCTTCACTGCAAAAATGGCCTCTACTACGCACTTACGTGAAGTATCGTAAAGAGATTTTGTATCTGCTCGTTTTCCCATTATCAGCCCTAATGCCCCTAATAGGATAGACTTGCCCGCTCCCGTTTCACCCGTAATTATCGTTAACCCCTTAGAGAAGTTAATCTCTAATTCATCAATAATTGCGTAGTTTTTAATTTGCAAACTTTTTATCATAATAATATGTGCGAATGAATGATTAGAAAATCATCACGTTCTAATTTGCCGCAAAAATAAAGGTTTTTATGACTAAAGTAAGAAATTTCAAACAAATTGTGTGGTTGGATTATAAAAACACAAGAAATTGTCGATTAGTAGCGACGGGTAAGGTTTATATTACAGCAATAAAAAAAGAGCGTAAAAGTGTTTAAACTTTTACGCCCTAGATTGCGTGTTAAAGACCTTTTTTCACAAGTATCAACATAAAAGGTAGGAATGAAAATGATACCCGTGAAGACCTTAATGTTAAAGCCAATGTTATCTATCCAATTAAACTAACTATCTATCTTGATAAAATTAATATTGTTATCTCTAAAATATTGTTATCTCTAATAAATAAGTACTATTACTAATGTTATGATACAAATATAAATTAGATTTAATAATAAAAAAAATTGATTATTTTAAGATTGCACCGTTCAAAGATTAAGTGTAACTTGTCATCAAATCAAAAATAATCTACATAAATTATTGATAATCATAATGATAGATAATTCATCTTCTAGAAGAGAAATAAAAAAAAGCACCGAAGAAAAATCGACAAAAAAGTTTGACAATAAAGTATTTAAGTATTTACGGATATTTGAACGTGATGAATTAATCGCCGTAAGACGCTTTATTATCTCTCCTTATTTTAACGAAAGTGAGGCAGTTATTAATTTATTTCAGCATGTGCGCCGTTTTCATGATGGTGGTTATACTTCGCATCGGCTTAAATCAGAGGTAGTTTTTTCTCACCTTTTCCCTGATGAAGCTTATAATCATAGGAAACTTATCAATCTATATTCTGATCTAGCAGTGTTGCTCGAAAAATATATTGCCGTCAATGAATTGGAATCTGATGCAATGACCAAACGCAAAGTATTGATGGATGCTTATGGTAAACGGCGACAGTTTGAATTCTTTGAAAAAGAGATTGAAAAAGGGATGAAAATAGTCAATAAGGATAACACAAAGAACATCTTCTATTATCAGGATCGTATTTTTCTTAATACAGTTATGTATCAATATCCTTTGATCGAGCAGTTTAAGAAAGATTCGGAACGCTTACCAAATCTATTAAAGGATTTAAACGAATATTATTATTTGATGAAATTGCGTTACACCGCTTATTATTTAAATGATGCTGTTACTTTTCGAGGTTTTGAGGAAGAGAAAAGTTTACTCGACGAACTAAATTTAATGCAAAAACTAGTAGATACTAGTGATAATCAACTGATTATCTTTTATGCTAAGCTGATTAATTTATTAAAAACACCTTTCCAAATAGATAATTTCCAGGAGGTAATAGATTTTTTTATAAAAAATATTTATTTATTTTCCCATGAAGAACTAAGAGCCGCTTACTTAGTTCTGTTGAATATTATTACTGGAGCTTATAATAAAACAAATCGCTTTGCCTGGCAGTTATTTGAGTTGCGGAAAATGGGCTTAGAAGAAAAATGGGTGGTTAGAAATAATACCATTACCGATATCACTTTTAATAATACTATTATTGCTGGTTGTTTATGTGGGGAATTTGAACAACTGGCAGGGTTACTGCCATTGGGACAAAAATATCTTCCACCCCAGATTCGTCAAGATGTGCTTTTTTTAGCAAAAGCTAATATTGAGCATTATCAAAAAAGATATATTCAATCTTTAACAGTGCTCAGTAAAATAGAGAAAACTACATTAACTATTGACTTTAAAAGTAGAGTTTTGCGTGTTAAAAACTTAATACATTTATTACAAAAAGGGGATGATTCCGCTGATTATTATGGTGAAATAGTACAACATGCAACTTTAGGCATAAAGTTCTTGCAGCGGGATAAAACTAGAAGTAAAATACTTAATAACAAAGGGGTGTTATTTTTTAAGATATCAAAGCAAATCGCTATCACTATTCGCAATAAATCTCTGACGCTAACTCGACATAAAGCACAGCTTGAAGCTAAACGAATTCAAAAAATAAAGACTCGAATTGCCGAGAATAATATACTTTCCCAAAAGTGGCTACTTGCCCAACTAGCATTGGTTAAAAACTAAAAAAGGCGGAGAATGAATCTCCTACCTTTTTTACTAATTAGATTTTATGAATGACAAAACTATTTAAGTCTATAGTTACTTTTAATAATTTGATTATTATCGTTTTATAAAACTTGATTTATACCCGTTCATAAAGTCTATTGAATAAAATCAGCCATCTATATCTACTTCAGCAACAAATCCCCCTTTCACCTTCGTCAACATCTCTTTGTTGATAGATACTGTTTGTAAATTCTTAATGCTTGCGATATTTTTATTAGATTTTTTCATGATGTTATAATTTTTAAATGAGTGATGAAATTTTGCTAAAGACAATACTTTAGCAGGGCTATCCATATGCACAGATAGCAGAAAGTGTGACTGAGAAAAATGACTAATAGAGAGAAGTTATTACCGGTAACAACGATTCTGAAAGTATTTCTTAATCAAGTAACTTTCTTTCGTTGTGATGATACAAAGATAGGGGGGGGAGTAGGAGAATACAAATAAAACAAATTTGATTACACCTTAAAAAAGGTTTGTTATTTTTCAAATATTTCCTCTTAACATATTTGATAAACAGCTACTTAAGAATAGTCTTTAAAAGGAGAATTACACCGAATAGAATTTTAAAAAAAAGTTGATCTTTTTTTTAAATGTCGTTAACAAACTGATTTACAGGCATTTAACAATATTTGCTCTGGCAGGATATAATTATATACTGGAGTAGTATATTTATTTTTATAACAAAAAATTATATAGCCATAATGTGACGTGACATTATGCTCCGAAATGAGTGTTGCATGGAATTAGTAGTCTCTCTTGCGTGCGCGTTTTTTTGATAGTACCGAACTATCTAGCCTGATGAAAAAACTTCATTAGGCTAGATAAATGGCTCTTTTATATTTTAGTATTTCTTAAACAAACTGAATTAGAACTTCAGTGAAAATAAATACAGTCAAATGCTAATACTGAAATATCCAGCTATAAGACTAAAATAAAAAACGGCACGCTAGGACATACTAATCCCATCAAAACAAATGTAAAGGCATTGGCGAAAAATAAAAAATCCATAAATAGCTGTCACACCGCGATAAATTATAATAGAATAGAATGAAAGGAATAATTTTCTTTATATTTTATATCAAAATAGTCATATGTGTAAGCTTTGTCCCTTCAAAGAGTAAAGTCAATTTTAAAGATTACACCTACTAAAAAATAAATAGTTGTTTAAAAAAAACTTCTTTTGCTTAATAGTAGAATAACTATTGTTTTCTAACTGACAAATCGCAAATAGATGCTATTTTGCGCTCTAATTTGAATATTTCAATAAAACATAAACATATGATACGGACACTTTTTTTGTCACTAACATTAATCTTCTGGTGGGGATGTCAGTCAGATAGTAACGCAAGAATGCAACCACTAGACCTAATGCGTTATGATATTCCCATTACTATTTCAGCGCCCGATAGTGTTGAAGTAAAAACAATGGATCTGGTTATTCAGAAAGATGTGAGCGTAAAAGCAAAGGACAGTGATGATTACTACGTGCAGATTTATGCGGCTGATGCTGTTTCTAATGATGTCGCACAGCTGAAGGCAGAGCAACTAAATGAAGTAAAAAGTAATCGCTATTTTTCTAAAATTCTAGAAGAACAAGAAGACGGGTTCATTTATGAAACCAAAGTAGATTCAGCCAATGTGAATTATGGCTTCCGCTACGTTTATCTACAAGGTGATAAGCAATACACTTTCCAAACAGGATTAATTGGAACATTTTCACAAGATGACGTGAAAACGATGTACGACGCAGTACAACAAGGAAAATAAAAGCGTCAGCAGTTTTTAGATAAAACTTCATAAAATACAAACATGGAATCATCCCGAATTTTAGGATAGCTGAAAAAAAGAACCTCTTGCGTATCTTTGAGTATTCTCACACACTCAAAACGCAAGAGGTTTTATGCTAAGCAGCACCAAAAATCTCGTTCCGTACCGCTTTACAGGTTTCGCGCTGTCATCGCCGAAATCCTCTCTATTATGTTCTGCCAAAGTTCGGAGCGAACCATGTTTAATGCTTATCTTTGCATCAAAATCGCCCTATAGTAAAACCATTTTTGAATTAAATTTTAATGGAACAAATTTTAAAATATTTTCCGAATCTAACGGATAAACAGATTCATCAGTTTGAACAACTAGGACCACTGTACCGAGAATGGAACGAGCAAATCAATGTGATTTCGCGCAAAGATATTGAACATCTATACGATCACCATATTCTACATTCTTTAGGTTTGGCTAAAGTCGTTCATTTCAAGTCAGGTACAAAAGTATTAGATTTGGGAACTGGTGGTGGATTGCCTGGTATTCCTTTGGCTATTTTACTGCCTGCCGTCAAATTCAAATTAGTGGATGGACGGGGTAAGAAAATCAAAGTCGTCAATGCAATTGC
The DNA here is from genome assembly GCA_045106545.1 of Saprospiraceae bacterium. Taxonomy (GTDB): domain Bacteria; phylum Bacteroidota; class Bacteroidia; order Chitinophagales; family Saprospiraceae; genus JBGCES01. The sequence continues at coordinate 927 of JBGCES010000196.1, read as the reverse complement.
GAAAGAATTAGGTTTAGAAAATGTAGAAGGAGAGCATATCCGAGCAGAAGAGCTAAAAGAAAAATTTGACTTTATCGTTTGTCGCGGAGTGACCAGTTTGGATCGTCTGACGGTATGGAGCAAGAAATTAATTGGTGCACGTGAAAGCAATGCAATCCCCAATGGCTTACTAGCCTTAAAAGGAGGAAATATCAAAAAGGAAGTAAAGCTGTTGCCAAAAGGCGAATACGCCGAAATCGTAAAGTTAACCGATTACTTTAAAGACGAGTGGTTTTTTGAAAAATACGTAGTTTACGTTCAGCGATAATCGAAACAAAGCTATAATTTATTGAGAATAGCTTTATTAATATCTCTTATTAAAGTTGGTCCAGCATACACTAAGCCTGAATAAACCTGTACTAGTGAAGCACCTGCGTCCAGCTTCTCCAAAGCAGCCTCTGGTGTATCAATTCCTCCTACTCCAATGATCTTCAATTTCCCATTTGATTTCTTTGACAAATAACGAATCACTTCGGTGCTACGTTCGCGTACAGGACGACCACTCAAACCACCAGCACCAATCTCTTTTATCTCCGTCTCCGAGGTAGTTAATGGTTCACGTGCAATAGTCGTATTAGTCGCAATAACGCCTGCGATTTTGGTAGCTGCTACAATTTCTAAAATATCATCTAATTGACTATCAGTCAGATCTGGAGCAATTTTTAATAAAATCGGCTTAGGCTTTACCTTAGCATGATTCAATTCTTGTAGAGTAGAAAGCAATTTAGTCAACGGTTCTTTATCCTGTAAGGCGCGTAAGTTCGGCGTATTGGGAGAACTCACATTAACCACAAAGTAGTCCACATAATCGAAGAGCGCATTAAAACAATAAACGTAGTCATTAACCGCTTCTTCGTTGGGTGTTACTTTATTTTTACCAATATTTCC
>JBGCES010000195.1:0-20976 GCA_045106545.1 Saprospiraceae bacterium | reverse complement strand
GGTAGGGTAGAAGTGGCTCTGACCATTGGTAAGCCAGGTGCGCGAACCCGCAACTCGTATGGAATGTTAACTTTTGGTTGAAAATTATTGGTTTGAAAAAATAGACCCTCTGGAGGTGGTAGTGGAACGAAATTTAGTTTTTCTAATAAAACATCGTCCTGATAAATACCAACTTCTGCATTACTAATCGCTACAAAACTGGTGTCATCACTTAAAATAGGTTCGGAACGAGTAATAGTAACCCGCAATGGCTCTGTAGAAGAAAAATTGCTAATAATCACTAAACGCTGTTCTGCTGTTGGGATCGAAAAGTCCACTGCTTTCTCACAAGAGAATAACAGTAGAAATAACCAACCGAATAAGAACAGGCGCGAAATCATGGTATTGGATAACTAACAACAGGAAATGAATGACAAGAAACAGTTTAGTATTCACTATTTATTGTAGGCTGATTTTCTGTAATTGGTAAATAGACGTGAGATAAACGAGGAATAGCAAAGTCGCCTAGTTTACAAAGTTAAAACTTTATTTCGTAACTCAAAGCTGGTATGGCAGGTAAAACCTCAACAGTTACAATTTCTCTGTTAAACAAGTTTTCGGCATTAGGGTTGCTTCTGATTGCAAAATATAATGGTTGTCGTTGACTGAACGCATTGTAAATGCCTACGTGTAAATGATGCTTGATTATTCGTTTGTCTGTTTTTTTAGACCAGCGTAAATGTATTCCTGCGTCTAGCCGATGATAATCTGGCATCCGAAAGTTATTACGTCTCGAACGATTTACTATGACTTCAGGAGCGCTTGTATCACCAGGAACAAAGAGTAAATATTTATCAACAGGTAAAGTAAAAGCAAGTCCCGTTCCAAAGAGGTAATTAGCAGATATTTCAAATTTATTAGAAAATTGATGTGTTACAGCGAATTGAATAACGTGGCGACGGTCAAAGCGGTAGGGAAAAACGCGCCCAAAATTGACATTGGGAAACTGTCGATTGGTATTAGAAAAGGTATACCCTAGCCAGCCTGTGGTTTTTCCTAAAGTTTTCTCTAATAATACCTCTGCACCATAAGCAGTTCCTTCTCCTACGGTTACATTATCTTCCCAATCAATAACTGTATTTGCACCTTCTACATAAGTGAGCAAATGATTCATTTTCTTATAGTAGGCTTCTACTGTTAGTTGAAATTTGGGACTGATTTTTTGAGTAGCCGAACAATCAAATTGCCAAGCCGTTTCAGGTTCAACTCTTTCGGTAGAAGATACCCAGAGATCCGTAGTTAGTCCAATGTTACTACTATTGAGTAGGTGTAGATATTGAATCATTCGTCCACCTGATGCTCGAAAAGATAAGCGAGGGGCAGCTTGCCAGAAAATAGATAAGCGAGGTTGTAAATAGTTGTAATTTTTATTTCTAACTAATAAACCCGAATAACGTAAACCTGCGTTGATTAGCCATTTATCACTAACTTTTATTTCATCTTCTATATAAAAATTATATTCTAAGGAGCGAATAGAATCGTTGGCGAGCATCGTTCCAAAGGCAATGGTATCGGTAAAAAATTCACTGTTTTCATTAAAAGCTAATACGCCAGGGACAAACTCGTGTTGGGTAATATCCGTCCCAAAACGCAAATAATGATTACTATTAGGGATATAGTCGAAATCAACTTTTGCAGCAATATCCTGAATACTCGATTGATTTTCTACAAAAGTAAATTCTCTACCAATGACTTGATTTGCTAAAATTAGTGAATCACTTACTTGATAACCATCATTGAAATAATATCTACTGAAGGTCAAGGTGGTATTGCCGAATAATTTATTTGACCACATCCGATTCCAACGCAGTGCACCAATGGTATTGCCATAATTTACCTGGTTGCGAATCCTAAAGTCACTTACACCTTCTGCTAATGGATTGCCATCATCATCTACAAAAAAGACTGTTCGTTCTCGCTGGCGATCACTAGCAAAATCGTCACGACCTTGATAAAAACTTAGATAAACCTGATCGCGGCTTGAAAATTTATGATTTAATTTGGCATTAATATCATATAGTCGATAGTTTGTTTCTCCATTAGAACCGTCTTCTGCTAGTGCTCTACGCGATAAAGGATTTAAATATAAATTGACGAGTGAATGGCGTGCGGAAAGAAAAAATGAGGTACGATCTTTTTTTATTGGACCTTCTAGTGAGAAACGCGCTGCAACTAAACCAATAGACGCTTCTCCACGAATTTCTTTTAAATTTCCTTCCTTAGTGCGTACATCCAAAACAGAAGATAAACGCCCGCCATAACGAGCTGGAAAACCACCTTTAAATAACGTAGAAGTTCGGATGGCGGAGGTGTTAAAAATCGAAAATACACCTAAGGCATGTGAAGGATTATAAACAGGAACGCCATCAATTAAGGTGAAATTTTGGTCAATACTTCCTCCACGAATATGTAAACCACCTACTCCATCAGGACCCGTTTGCACGCCAGGTAAGAGTTGTAAGCTGCGATGCAAATCTGATTCGCCTCCTAATGCAGGTAAATTTTCTACTTGATTCGGAGAGACATTGCGTTGATTTGAACCAGCATCGCTACCGCTAGTTATCAACGTATCTGCGGCGACCACCACTACTTCTTGCAAGGTCAATGAAGGCTGCAGGTCGATACTTAAAACTTGATCCTGTTTAACATCGATTCGTCTTACTGTGGGTTGGTAACCAAGATAGGAAAAAGACAACGCGCGGTTTCCATTAGGAATGGTTAGACTGTAAAAACCGTACTCGTTGGTTACTGTTCCTTTCCCTGAAGCACTGTCAAAGACAGCGGCAGCGATTAGCCTTTCTCCTGATTCGCTATCGGTCAGGTAGCCACTTAACGTAAATTGAATGGCTGTAGGAGGAAGATAAGCATAAAGCACTATTTGTTGCCCGACTAGTTTATAAGTTAGATTGGTGTCTTTTAATAATTTATCTAAAATATAGGCTACTGTTTTATTTCGCGCTTGCAAACTGATGCTCAAATAATTGGAAAGTATATCGTTAGCGAAAGCGATTTTAATATTAGCGTTATCCATTAACTCGTTTAGTCCTTCTTCCAATGTATTATTAAATAGAACTAAATCCGTCTTTTGCTCCAATGGCGATTGGGCAGATAGTATATTTGCTAACGAGAAGAAAATGATGACCAGAATTGGAAAACGCATTCGCTGATTTGTACGTGGCTAGGTTAGTATCTTAGATACAAAAATACAATAAAATGGCGGGAGGTGAAGTACTTATTTCGGCAATACTAATTAACACTAAGCAAATAAATTTCATGCAAATAACAACCGAACGTTTAATTCTTCGCCCACTTGCTTTAATACATGCTCCTTTTATTTTAGAATTAGTTAATACGGAAGGATGGTTACGTAATATCGGCGATCGCAAAGTGCATACAATCATAGAAGCGGAGCAGTATTTAGAAAAAAATTACATCGCTCATAGCAGAAAGTATGATTATGGATTTTGTGCAGTACATTTGAAGTCGGATGATACTCCGATTGGCACTTGTGGTTTGATGACTCGTGATTCTTTGCCTGGTACGGATATTGGATTCGCTTTTTTACCTGCATTTCATGGGAAAGGATATGCACTGGAAGCAGCAATAGCGGTGATGGAATACGCAGAGGAGACCTTGCAATTGGATAAAGTACTAGCAATAACGGTTGAACATAATACACCTTCGCGCAGCTTGCTGGAGAAGCTTGGATTACGTTTCAAAGAGGTTATTTACTTAGCGAATGATGGCGAACCGCTTTATTTGTACGAGAAATCTTTACAAAAGGAAAGCTAGGCAAATCTTTAAATTGTCAACAGACAGCAAACAGAAATAGGGAGCATTCGTTACGAATGTTCCCTATTTTATGTTTTGGCTAATACAAAATAGAAGAGATGTAGTCTCTTCTTACATTGAGTTAGCTATTTCTTACATTTCAACGTAGTCTTACTTCACCATTCTTTCATCCGAAACGGTCAATTTCGCGCGTCCTTTCGCACGACGACGTGCTAATACTTTGCGTCCATTTTTAGTACTCATACGGCTACGGAATCCGTGCTTGTTAGCACGCTTTCTCTTTGATGGTTGAAACGTTCTTTTCATGATTAATTATCTTTAAAGGGAATAAACCCGATTAGTTCTGCAAAAAGTGGCGCAAAGATAAGTGATTTTTACTAAAAAGTGTACTTTTTGATAAAAATGTTAGATTGTTTAATCGTTATATCTTTCATATTGCGCATATTAAATCATTCAATTGTGAGATAAGATGAAATTAGATAGTCATAATATCTTTTTCCTTCGCGACAATCACTGCATCTACTTTATCGCTATACTTATTGGTCATCTTTTGAACATCATCTTCTTTGCGTTTACCCGCATCCTCAGGATATCCGTCTTTTACGCCCTTTTTTATCGCTTCCATCGCGTCACGACGAGCATTGCGAATAGATACTTTTGCATCCTCACCGAGTGCTTTACCTTTTTTTACGAGTTGCTTACGACGTTCTTCAGTCAAAGGCGGAATCGTTATACGAACGATTTCACCGTCGTTTTGTGGCGTCAATCCTAGATTAGCTTCAAAGATAGAACGTTCGATGGGCGCTAACATCGATTTTTCCCATGGTTGTATGACAAGGGTGCGCGAATCGGAAGTGCTGACATTGGCTACCTGGTTGAGTGGCGTAGGAGAACCATAATATTCGACCATCAATCCGTTGAACATGGCAGTAGATGCTTTGCCAGTACGCAATTTTAATAATTCCTTTTGTAAATGTTCGATCGAGTCATTCATTAACTCTTCGGTCATTTCGATTTGTAAATTAATATCCTCTTCCATTAGTGAGTCAAAATTTTAATGTTTGAATGCTGTAAATTAAGTGCAATGACAGAATTAGTGAATGATGGAATGAATGAATTCGATCTGATAATCAAGTAATTCTGATTATTAAGTTGATTATTACGTCGTGTATAGGCTGGTTGAAATTTAGAAGTTATAGATTACCTCTTCCTCTTCTAAACGAATATCTTTTTCCTCCTGCATATATTGAATAATTTCATCAATACTGTTATGTACCAATACATCTTGATTGTGCAGTAAAATATAGCTCTTTAGCATTGAAATTTCGGAAGGACGATTACCAGAGCGAATCAAACGACGGATAGTTTCCTCAGCTGTTGTCTTGACGGTACTAATATCAAGCTCTTCGCTTACTTCAATATCTTTCATCACGAGTAGATCCGCATTTACCCCATTTTCGAAGGAAACAGATGATTCATAGTAATCATTTGCAACTTCTGTATTGGTGGGTTCTTCTGGGGTTACTGGATGAGTTCTAGGTATGTTATCAAGCTGTATTTCTTTGCGCTTGACGCGAATACAACTTCGCTCATTTTCATTAATAAAATCTACTAGTGGATCGAATAAATCTTCGTTGGATAAAATAGCAAATTCAATGTCAGTACTTACTTTCTGGTGCAATTGCCCCATCAAAAACGAAATATGATAATTCATATCATAATCCACATGGCTGTCCACTACGATCCATCGCACACCTTTCCCTAATTTTTGCATTTGTAGGACAAGGTGAAATGGAATGAATTTTTCACCGCCATCAATAAAAACAAAAACTTTATCACAGACTTTTTCTAATTTTTTAAACTTGATCCGTTGTAGATTCTCAAAGTCTATAAAAACGTAGCGTCTGGTTTGGTTAGTCATTTTTTCCGAAAATATATAGAGTGGTGAAAATAAATGAAGTAATTGTACAAGTTTTATATAGTATGATATGGGGCTAAATTAAAAAAAATACCCAACAATCCGTTTAAAAGATTAGATACTTTTTGGGATTTCAATCCAGTCTATATACTCAAAAAGAAAGCGCGCCTGAAAAACGACTACCATTTTACTGATGCAATGATTGGTAATTAAGTAACCAGTAAACTGTTCGGCGAAGTATTAAAGATCAAGACTTTCTTTTTCTAATAACTCGACAACTATTTACTGGTTACTTTATGGAGTAGATTGACAAAATTGTACCGTCATCCGTCGGTACAGGTTTTGACTGTCAAATTGTGGCAAATCGCTCATCATGAATGGATTGCAACTACAAACTGCCAACTTGAATACTACAAACTACTTAGCTTATGCTATCTTCTGTTACTATATTGCATGATGAGGTATAATACCATAACCAATGCTGATAGAGCTGCTGCTACGTAGGTCATCGCTGCCCACCATAACGCATCTTTTGCACCGTCATGCTCTGCCCCTTGCGTTATACCTGACTGCTCTAACCAAGCCAACGCTCGATTACTCGCATCGAATTCTACTGGAAGCGTCACCAAGGAAAATAAGGTCGTAACAGCAAAAGCAGCAATTGTAATCAGCATTAATTGTGGAAATGTATTAATCAGCATAAACGCACCGATGAGTAACCACTGCTGTGCCATTGATGCTGCTTTTACTAAAGGGACTAAACCAGAACGCATTTGTAACATCGCATAACCCGTATTGTGTTGAACGACGTGTCCACATTCGTGCGCGGCAACTGCTGCGGCTGCAATACTGCGTCCTTGATAGACTTGAGGACTAAGCGAAACGGTTTTGGTCATTGGGTTATAATGATCGGACAAAAAACCTTTGCCCTGCACGATCTTTACATCTGAAATACCGTAGTAATCAAGCATTTGCTTGGCTACTTCTAAGCCTGATAGATTAGAACGTGTACCGATTTTGCTATACTTGTTAAACTTACTTTTTAAACGATTGCTGACAAAAGCTCCAATCATCGATAGTAAACCAGCGACTATCATATAGCTGTAATAACCCATAGTAGTTGTTTTTATTAGAAAAATTAATCAATTATTTCAAATCCAGTATAAGCGTGTAACGCTTTTGGAATTTTAATTCCTGCGGCAGTTTGGTTATTTTCTAAAAGCGCAGCAACGATTCGTGCCAATGCTAAGGCACTGCCATTCAGCGTATGCGCTAAACGGCTTTTTTTGCCATCTTTAAATCGCAGTTTTAAACGATTACTCTGAAAATCTTCAAAATTAGAAACTGAGCTGACCTCTAGCCATAATTTTTGTGCTGCAGAATATACTTCAAAATCATACGTCAAAGCTGAAGTGAAACCTAAATCACCACCACATAATCTTAATATACGATAGGGTAGCTCTAGCTTATCCAACAATTTTGCAACGTGCGCCACCATTTCTTCCAGCGTTTCATAAGACTTATCTGGATGCTGTACTTGCACAATTTCTACTTTATCAAATTGATGTACTCGATTTAATCCTCGTACATGCGCGCCATAAGAACCCGCCTCTCTTCTGAAACAAGGAGTATGACCAGTCAGTTTAATTGGGAAGTCTTCTTCCTTAATTATGACGTTGCGTAAGATATTAGTCACAGGTACTTCTGCGGTTGGAATCAGATAAAGATCATCTTTAGTAACGTGATACATCTGACCTTCTTTATCTGGAAGTTGTCCAGTAGCGCGAGCTGTATCTTCATTGACTAATAGAGGTGGAATAATTTCTTCATAACCAGCTCGACCCGCTTCATCCAAAAAGAAATTGATCAATGCACGTTGCAAGCGAGCTCCTTTTTTACGATAGACTGGAAAGCCAGCCCCCGTAATTTTTACCCCTAATTCTAAGCTGAATAAATCGTATTCGTTAGCGAGCTCCCAGTGTGGTTTTGCACCTTCTCCCAGATTTGGCAATGTACCAGTAAAAGCGCGATATACTTCATTATCTTCGTCAGAATTCCCCGGAGGAACAGAAGGGTGTGGTACATTCGGTAATTGATATAATAATTCTTCTAGCTGCTGTCTGGTTGCATCTAAATCTTCTCCCAATTTTTTAGACTCAGATTTACTAATTGCTACTTTCTTCTTTAGACTATCCGCCTCCGATCGCTTGCCTTGCTTGTATAATTTTCCAATTTCGCCAGATAATTGCTTTACTTCTGCGAGGTGTTCATCCATTTTTGTCTGCGTTTGCTTACGCAAATCGTCTAAATGAATAACCTTATCCACATAATGCAATTCCTCTTCGGGAAAATTTCGAGTTTTTAAACCTGCAAGTACCCGTTCTTTATTTTTACGGATAAAATTTACTTGTAACATAAATAATAGTTTTTGACGAATAGAAAAGGTAACGTATTGAATCGGTAGGCTCTTAATGTCTTTTTCTTTCGCCTTTCACCCAAATATTCAAAATAGGGCGCAAAAATGCCGAAAAACTTAATCAATTTTGATTTTTCATTTACAAAATGCAACAAAACTGATAAGATGTATGTTTAATCAGTCACGCATCAGGCATACCTACCATATTTCTCCATTTCACTTATTATAAGCTAAATTAAGTTGGAACAACTGCTTACTACGTTAGGACAACGCAGTTGGTTGCAGATTAGGAAGACAAAACTGATGCTACTAAATACATATTGAACAGCTATAGACAATAAAAAATTCACTGAAAAGACAGTGATTTGATACAAAAAGAAAAAAAAATGTTTCTTTTTTTCAAAGATACTATTTGAAATTAAAAATTAAATGTATTTTTGCACCAACAGACTAACCAAGAAGCTATTTTCAATCCTGTTTCTTATCGTCTTCTATGCATCATTACAACTCTTCTGTCTCAATTCTTTTCTATTTTCCCATTCCTCTTGTTTACACTTTTTTGTTTTGTGAAGATAGATCTGCATTTATAAACTTGTATTAGTATAAATTTCAGTCGAGTTAAATGACCTAACATCCCCTACTAGGGAAATTAATAATCCGTTCAATATTAAAAAATTCTTGTTGAATTATTCACTGGTAAGCGCATAGAGATCGCCTTCAAATGAATAAATAAGTATATACAAGATTAATCCTTCAGATTAGCTTCCATACTACTTACACGCTATCAACAAGTCTTAAAACAATCAAAATACTTATTACTCTTACTATATTAAGTGACTCTATCATTGGTGTCTTTATGAACGCTAATGCCAGTGATTCCTATTCAACAAAATACAGTCACGTTTTTGAAAAATCCTCAATCTTCAATTAACATACTATAATTAAGATAGAAAATATAGGGATGACTTTTACCCAAGAACTGCGTTTTAGGAAAATGTAAAAACCAACAAAATCACATCACGTTCAAACAGGTTTCTATGAATCTCCTGATTGATCTTTTACACCATCCTAATTTATAATAATCATTAGTAATTGAGCAGATCAATTCGTTTGACTCTTGTCAGGTATTCGTTAATGAATAGATACTTATATTAATCCTGCTCCTTCACTTATATATAATACCTTAATGTGTCCAAACATTAACAAGCAGGTGTAAAACCTTACTATTTCACTCCTTCTTTGGATACGTAATACAAATATCATTAAATGTTAGATATACTCCAATTAAATGACATGCTTGTACCCGAGCTGCGCGAAATGGCGGATCGATTGGGGCTAAAAGGTTATAAACGACTGAACAAGCAAGAATTAATTTATAAAATCCTCGATCACCAAGCTGCGCAAAACGATAGTGCAGATAGTGAAGAAGAGACACCTCGGCCAGTTCGTCGTCGAGTTCGTAGTCGGAAAGAAGTAGAAGTAGAAATTGATGACGACGAAGATCAAGATGAGGGGGACAGCGACGATGCACCAGATAACAACTATGAAGAAGAAGATGATGATGATAGTGTCGATGAGGATGATTTAGAAGACGACCCAGATGATTCGGATTTAGAAGACGATGACCGAGATGACGACGATCGTGAAGAAGAAGAAGATGATGATGATGACGACGACGATGAGGAAGAATCACCACGCCGTCGTTCCCGTAGTCGTAATGATTATGACGATCGGGATCGTTCTAATGGAAGAAATCGCCAAAATAGTCGCAATCGAGATCGCGATGATCGCAAGAACGATGATTATGACGATGATCGCGATTATGACAATCGAAGTCGTTCTAGAGACCGTGATCGGGACAGTCGGGATCGCGGAGATAGTCGCGGACGTTCTAGAGACCGTGATCGGGATAGTCGGGATCGCGGAGATAGTCGCGGACGTTCCAGAGACCGTGATCGGGATAGTCGAGATCGCGGAGATAGTCGCGGACGTTCCAGAGACCGTGATCGAGACGATCGCAGGGATCGGGATGATCGCCGTGATAACCGTGGACGCGATCGCGACAGAGATAGAGATCGGGATGAGCGACGCGACACTCGAGAACGTAAGCCTGTTAAAAAATTCGACATCGAATTAGACGGTGTTATTGAAGGTGAAGGTATTTTGGAAATGATGCCAGATGGTTATGGTTTCTTACGTTCATCTGATTATAATTATTTGACTTCGCCTGATGATATTTATGTATCGCCTTCGCAAATTAAGTTATTTGGCTTGCGTACAGGAGATACCGTTCGTGGAGCGATTCGTCCTCCTAAAGAAGGGGAGAAATATTTCGCATTACTACGTGTTTCTTTAATCAATGGTTTGAGTCCGCAGGACATCCGCGACCGGGTACCATTTGATTATTTGACGCCCTTGTTCCCAGAAGAGAAGTTTAATTTAATTTCTTCTCCAACTGGACGTGATTATGCTACGCGAATGATCGATTTGTTTACTCCAATTGGTAAAGGACAACGTGGTCTAATCGTTGCCCAACCTAAAACGGGTAAGACGTGGTTATTGAAAGACATTGCGAATGCGATTGCTAAAAATCACCCCGAAACATATCTTATTGTCCTATTGATTGACGAACGTCCTGAGGAGGTGACAGACATGAAACGGAGTGTAAATGGTGAAGTAGTTGCATCTACTTTCGATGAACCCGCTGATAACCATGTGCGGGTAGCAGGTATCGTTCTAGAAAAGGCAAAACGTTTGGTAGAATGTGGTCACGATGTAGTTGTTTTGCTTGATTCTATTACTCGTCTAGCAAGAGCTTATAATACCGTTGCCCCAGCTTCTGGTAAGGTCTTATCTGGTGGTGTGGAAGCAACGGCACTACACAAACCGAAAAAATTCTTTGGTGCGGCTCGTAATATTGAAGGTGGTGGTTCTTTAACCATCCTAGCGACGGCATTGATTGATACGGGGTCGAGAATGGATCAGGTTATCTTTGAAGAATTTAAAGGTACGGGTAACATGGAACTCCAATTGGATCGCTCACTTGCGAACAAGCGCATGTATCCAGCCGTGGATTTAACTCGTTCCAGCACGCGTCGTGATGACTTACTCTTGGATAAAGATACGCTACAGCGGATGTTTATCCTTCGCAATCACTTAGCAGATATGAAACCAGACGAAGCAATGAATTTCTTGCGTAAGCACATGTTGCATACTAGCAACAATGATGAATTTCTTGTTTCGATGAATGGATAATTTTTAAATTAGTCGTTAGGAGTCGGTAGTTTGTAGCTGCCTTTCTAACGAGACTACTTCATATAGAAAAACCGCAGTTAGTCTTTGTGCTAACTGCGGTTTTCTAATTTAAGTTGGCGACTACCAACTATTGACTAAAAACTATCAACTCACGATTTACCCTTCTCAATCTCATCCATCACATCCTGTGTCGCTTGTTGCAAATCTTCTAATTGCTGCTTGCGTTCCTCCGCCGTAATTTTATTCTCTTTCTTTTTTCCGCCACTACGACGACGGCGACGTTTCGGTTTTGTTTCTTCTTCTTCGACCTCTACTGTAGTAACGTTTTCTGTTTCCGCAAATGGCTCTTTGTTAAAAGATAAACCCTCGTTGGTTGTATCTACGTAAATCGTATCGCCCGAAACAAATTCGCTCGCTAATAATTTCTTAGAAAGTGGGTCAGTGATTTCGCGCTGTAAAACGCGTTTCATCGGACGCGCACCAAATTGCGGATCGTAGCCCAGTTCGCCTAATTTATCTATCGCCGCTGCACTTAATTTAATACTCAAACCCTGCTTCGCTAATTGCTTGACGATTTTGCGCATCATCAATTTTAAAATCTGCTTAATTTCATCGCGGGTCAGCGGCAAGAACATTATCTGCCCATCAATCCGATTAAGAAACTCAGGGCGCATATTTTCTTTCAATGCGTCCATTACATCATCCTTGGTAGTTGCTACGATATCATCGTAATGTTCTTGATTGACAAATTCTAGGTCTTCAAAATTTTCCAAAATCTTCTCTGCTCCCATATTAGAAGTCATGATGATAATGGTATTTTTAAAATTAGCTACCCGTCCTTTATTGTCCGTCAATCGCCCATCGTCTAATACCTGCAATAGCGTATTGAACGTATCGGGGTGCGCTTTTTCAATTTCATCCAACAATACGATAGAGTAGGGGCGACGGCGCACCGCTTCGGTCAATTGCCCCCCTTCATCGTAACCCACGTAACCTGGAGGCGCACCTACTAAGCGTGAAACAGCATGACGTTCCTGATACTCAGACATATCAATACGTGTAATCGCTTTTTCATCGTCAAATAATACTTCGGCAAGGGCTTTTGCCAATTCTGTTTTACCAACTCCCGTCGGACCAACAAAAATAAATGATCCAATCGGACGATTTTCATCAGCTAACCCCGCTCGACTGCGACGTACGGCATCCGACACGGCTCGAACGGCTTCATGTTGACCAATTAAGCGTTTGCCAAGGTGTTCTTCTAAATTAACTAACTTATCTTTCTCACTTTGCAACATCCGCGAAACGGGAATTCCCGTAGAACGCGCGATGACTTCCGCAATATCATTGGCAGTTACTTCCTCTGTCGTGAAACGTTGCTCATCGGGTAGTTCTTCTAACTCTTTTTCCGCTTCTTTTAGTTGTTTTTCTAATTCCTGTAACTGCCCATAGCGTATCTTGGCAACTAATTCAAAATCTGATTCCCGCTCAGCGCGGTCGGCTTCTAATTCTAATTCTTCGATTTGCTTTTTAATGCCTTGTACTTGATCTACGAGTTCTTTTTCGTTCGAATAACTAGCACGTAATTCATCTCGTTGCTCGCGGGCATTCGCTATTTCTTCGTTGATTCGTTTTAGCTGAACGGAATTTTTCTCGCGTTTAATTGCTTCACGTTCGATTTCTAATTGTCGTACTTTGCGATCTTGCTCATCTACTTCATCGGGAACAGAATCTAATTCCAAACGCAATTTTGCGGCTGCTTCATCAATCAGATCGATCGCCTTGTCAGGCAAAAATCGGTCAGCGATATAGCGATGCGATAACTCCGCTGCCGCAATTAATGCTTCGTCCAGAATTTCAATTTTGTGATAAACTTCGTAGCGCTCTTGCAGACCCCGTAAAATTGAAATGGTATCTTCCACACTTGGTTCTCCAATCAAAACGGTTTGGAAACGACGAACTAAGGCTTTATCTTTCTCAAAGTATTTTTGATACTCATCCAGCGTTGTTGCGCCGATGGTGCGTAGTTCACCCCGTGCCAAAGCAGGTTTTAAAATATTCGCTGCGTCCATTGCGCCATTACCACCACCTGCACCAATCAATGTGTGGATTTCATCAATAAATAAAACGATTTCGCCATTGGATTCCGTTACTTCGCGAATCACTCCTTTTAGACGTTCTTCAAATTCACCCTTGTATTTTGCACCTGCAATTAATGAGGCAATATCAAGTGAAAAGATCTTTTTTGATTTTAAATTTTCAGGCACATCTTGCTTGACAATCCGCCAAGCGATACCTTCCACAATTGCTGTTTTACCAACCCCCGGTTCGCCTACTACAATTGGATTATTCTTCTTGCGGCGACTCAAAATATGTAATACACGACGAATTTCCTCGTCTCGTCCGATGATTGGGTCGAGTTTACCACTTTCTGCCCGTTCATTGAGATTGATAGCGAATTTGTTCAACGCATTGTAACCATCTTCTGCACTCTGATCTGTTACTTTACGACCTTTGCGTAATTCCTCAATGGCAGCCTTTAGAGCTTTTTTCTTCACCCCCAAATCGCGTAAAATTTGTGCGCCTTTATCCTTGCCTTGGACAATTCCATACAACATTAATTCTACCGAAATAAACTCGTCACCAAACTCTTTCAATGCTTTTTTGGCAGTGCTTAATGCTTTGTTGGCATCGGGTGTGAGGTACTGTTTCTCGCTACCTTTTACTTTTGGGTAAGATTTAATAGCTTCATCTAAACGGTGTTGGAGTTGGTGTTCCTCCACGTTCATTTTTTTTAATAAAAAAACAATGACGCTTTCGTCCGTTTCGAGCATTCCTTTTAGCAAATGGGTCGTATCTACTTGTTGTTGGTCATGGCTACCCGCAATTTGTTGTCCTTTGAGAATGGATTCCTGAGCGCGAGTAGTAAAATTATCGTAGGTCATTTATTGATGATTGGTTGACGAGTTGATTGAGTTAAATTAGGTTGATTCAGTTGATAACAGCTCACGGATTATCCGCAATTTATCCATCCGCCCTAAATCAAATGTCTGCTGTTCCTGATCAACGTAGTCGAAAAGTAATAAAGATTTTTGAAATTGCACGCGACTTTCTACCAAACGCCCAGCTTCATAGAGTAGTTTACCTTCTTCCACTAACATTTCGGCGAGTAATTCGAGTCGATTGACGGCGATCCCTTTTTCTTCGACCAAGGTTTTTACAAAGTCTTCTACAGGAATATCGTCCAATTCTGCGCGATTCATGTTGAGCCACGTATCGTACTCTCCGTTAAAATACTCTAGTGCTTCATCTACATTTTTACCTGCAACGGCAGCTATGACTCGCGCGATTTCGGCGGTAAGACGGAGGAAGTAGTCTTTATTGATCATAATATTTTCTGCGTTTTGGAAAAATCGGAAGGTAGTTTAGGTTAGTCCCATTCATTCAGCGGGAAGCTACTCAAATTTAGAAAGCAGAATAAGACCGTCAAAGTAGAAATCAATGTAAAATGCCAAGTTAGGGAATGGAGTAGTTTTTCTACCAAAATAGAATCAAAAAGTAGTTACAGAATAGGTTATATAGTAGGTTCATCAGGAGCAATAGTTACTTCTTGCTGTTCTTTTAGGAAAGGCGAAGATCGCTGATGCTGCTTAATCATCCGAATCGCAAAAAATATGCTGACATATAAAATCAAAGTAGCACCGAGCATTAACCATTCGTAAGTGTCTTGTAAAATAAAGAAATCGTAAAGTCCATGAATTAATACGGCTAAGAGAAAACCTACGGCGAGTAATTGATTGCGACGTTGGGGAATAAATTTTGCCGAACCCGCGTAGTAGCCCATGACTACTCCAAAAACTGCGTGGGCAGGAACAGCAGTGATGCCTCTAAATAGGGCAATTTCAATACCGTAATCCAATGCGTAAATAACATTTTCGACCGTAGCAAATCCCATCCCAATCATGACACAGTAAACAATACCATCAATGGGTTCATTAAAAAAATCAGCACGGTAAGGATAGCCTATAAAGGCGATAAACTTGAGTAGTTCTTCCGTAAAACCTACCACAATTAAGGCAAAGAAAAACGTCCACCATAAACTGCCTGACTCTGAGTAACCTAATTTATCGACCCACGTCTGGAAAGCCAAACCAGGAGCCGTAATCAATGCACCTAATGCAAAACAAATTAATAAAGGCAAACCGCGTTCGCGTTCATGTTTGTCCATCCAGTAGATATAGCCACTGATGAGTAAGCCAGGTAAAATAGCAACGAGTATTAGTAGAATTTTTTCTAACATCTTTTCTTAAATAGTGAATAGGAAATGTCAATCATCCCCTTGATTCTTATACTCGTTATACGTTAACGACATTTGCCATTTTCGCACAAAAAGGAACAAATTGGCGGATAATGATCGAACATTTCTTTCTGGCTTCAAACATCCCCATGTGTCCTACTTTGGGTAAAACCTGAATATCAGCTATATTCGGTAGATGAGTTTGTGCAATGCTATTTTCCATATCAATTACGCTATCTTCCTCACCAATTATAAACAAAACGGGGCAACGTAGAGTCGTTAAGGCACTACTATTGTCAGGTCGATTGCGCATCGCTTGGAGGGCATTGACGATTCCAGCGGCAGGATAGCTAATAGCGCGGAAGGTTAGTTTTTCCATCAAAAAAGCATTGCTGCGTGCATAGCCAGCGGCGAACAAATTTGGGAAAAGCTGTTTGGCATATAACACGTGTCCCTGTCTGCCAATGAAATCAATGACTCGCTGACGTGCCACCTTTTTCTCTTCAGAATCGGCAAAGGGGTGAGAGTGAAACATGACCAGACCAAGCAATTGCTCACCATACTTTTTGGCGAAAGCTGCGCCAACGTAACCGCCCATCGAGTGACCGATATAAATAAACTGCTCTAGGTTTAATGTCTTTATGACGATATGAACGGCTTCCGCCATATCTGCAATCGAAATATCATCTACTACTTCCGATGCGCCAAAACCTGGTAAATCAATACAGACTACGGGATGTTCTTCTTCTAAATCGGGTTTAAATTCATTCCATACGCGACTATCTTCACAAAAACCGTGTACCAATATAATTGGAACACCTTGCCGTGAACCACTGGTCTGATAGGCAATTTTTTTATTTTTAAATTTAATGAAATCCATGTTAGAAATTTGAATTAAAAAGAGAAAGGAGTTGCTTCCATTCTACCTTTTACCGCCCACTATCGCTGCAACTCTACTATCATATTCTTCTGCTAAAGTACTCCAATCATAGCCAATCACAAAATTTTGCCGTGTTGTAGCTCCTCGGTTTGCGGGGAATTGAATTAAAAAATCTTTTAATCGGTGATATAAATCTGTCTTGTCCTCATATAAATATTGATCGTGAAAATTTGCGGGGATATGTTCTGGATAAGCAAGTCGATTGGGGAGCAGCGGAAAATTGTTACAAAAAATGGCTTCTACTATGCTACCTCCAAAGAAATCCTGATGGGAAGTGACGGGCAATATATCTGCTTGCCAAAGCAAACGGGCGTAAGTGGCAAAATCTAAAGCATAGCCAAAATGTAGAATACGATCGGCTAGTTGTTCATGCGCGATTTTAAAGATGGGTGGTTGCTTGTGATAAGACTCGCCAAGTACGATGAGTTGAAAAGAAATATTTTCAGATTTTAATTGGAGCAAAGTTTCGAAAAATACTTGGGGATTCTTGTCGTATTCCCAACGATGATTCCATAGAATAACGGGCACATCGTTGACGTTGTTGTTTTCTTTTTGAAAAGGTAAGAAGCGTTTCAAATCCATTCCTAAATACAAAACTGTACTTTTGGTGGTAAGCTTTTTTACATTCTCAATACCTTGATAATCAGGGAATTGTTTTAAAAATTTGGGTAAAGCGGTAAGAAAACTACACTGGTGATAGGCAGAGTTGAACCACAATTGATCGGCGGAGAGGGCAGAGGTATAATTTAAAAAACCGTACTGATTGTTACGTTTTAGTTTGACATCTGCATCAGTTGGCGACCACGGATAGGTAATTTGATTTTCGTGAAAATAAATTACCACGGGAATATTTATCGTCCGTTCGCGAGTAAGTGCGAGAAAGGTTGTGGCATCCAGCATGTCGGATAAAACGAGTAAGTCAGGGAGACTTTTTTGTTGTAAAAATCGCTGTGCTAAGGTTACTGCGCCACCGTACATCCGCCATTTCCAGTGACGACCAGGAAGCGATAGAATATCAACTTGGTGCTGACTGTGTTGTTGCCAGCCTTTTGCCCACTGTTGGTGGCTACCGGTAAAAAAAGGTTCTACGATTTGAATACGAGATGCTGTCACACAAAGAGTTAATAAATTTCAAATTATTTGCTAAAGATAGAATCCTGCTTTGCCTTTTTTATATCTTTACTTTATAAAATAAAAAATGGACGGTAAAAGCAGGCGGCAAACAGCTTTGTTTTTAACGTACATTATGATATTTAGAATACAAAAGTTATCGCGATAGTCAAATTCTGTCTGCGAAAGCTATAAATTTTTCATCATCCATAAAATTTATTTTGACGATAATGTAAAAACGGTAGCGACTTAACCGTTAATCGCAGAGCTGTTAAGTGCTAATTTTAATGTAAAGTTTAAAATGTAAAACCGCAAAATGTAAAAGTCACACGTCGCGTTCTGAACCATTTTTGCACGTATTCAGTGTACTTTTAAATTTTATATTTAGCCTTTTACATTTTACATTAAAGAACTTAACAGCTCTGCCGTTAATCGTCAACCATAAAATGTCCAACTACACTGACATACGCCGAGGACTCTCCAACATTGAAGCGTTGGAACGAGAACTGAATCTCAAGCAGTTACAAATTAATCGTTTGTTGAATATCACGCAAGCAATTAACAATAATGTATCGGCGGAGGGATTGTATAATATGTACAACTCATTCTTGAGTTGGGAGATCGGTGTGAAGAAGATGGCATTATTTATTAAAGATGAAAATGGTTGGTCTTGCGCATCTTCCATTGGTATCGACGAGGGATTATGTGAAGTGGACATCACCGATCAATTACCGAAATATACTAGTTTAAAAAACGTAGAAAATACAGATCATCAATTGATCAAGGAATTTGATGTAGTGATTCCAGTGCGTCATAAAGATGATGCGATCGGCTATGTATTTATCGGTGGCTTTGGTGAAGATGATGATATGTACAATAAGGTGCAATTCATCACAACGATTACGAATGTAGTTGCCGTAGCGATTGAAAATAAACGGTTATTTAAACAAAAACTTGAACGTGAAAGGTTAAAACGCGAAATGGAATTGGCTGGCAATATGCAGAAGATGTTGATTCCGCGCGAACTACCACAGAATAAATATTACGAGTTTGCCCATATTTATAAACCACATTTAGGCGTTGGTGGAGACTATTTCGATTACATCGAATTTGAAGACGGGAAACTCTATTCCTGTATTGGTGATATTTCGGGCAAAGGCTTTGCCGCTGCGTTATTAATGGCAAATTTTCAAGCCAACTTTCACACTCTGATCAATCGTCGAACCGATCTTGATGAGTTCGTCATTGACTTAAATACTTCCCTCAATCGCATTACACAAGGGGAGCGTTTTATTACTTTTTTCATTTCAGAATATGATATTCACACCCGTAAATTGCGTTATATCAACGCCGGACATAATCCGCCCGTGCTGGTAGATGGCGGTGAGGTAAAGTTGTTAACCAAAGGTTGTACGATTTTAGGTTCATTCGATCACTTACCAGAAATCGAAATTGGTGAGGTCGAAGTAGATCACGAAGCTACTTTATTGACCTACACGGATGGTCTAACGGATATTACCAACGACGCAGGCGAATTTCTGAGTGAAGAAATGTTGTATCAATTTGTTACCGAAAATTACCAACGCTCACCAGCGGAGTTCAATGAAAAACTAATGAGTTTTACGAAAGTTTTCATTGGCGAAGGCGAGTATCCTGATGATTTTACTTTAGTGAGTTGTAAGATCTTTCCACCGAGTATTTGAAAAGTTGGCAGTATTTGAGTGGGTAGTTTCTAGTTGCCATCTTTGATTAACGCGCTCGCGCATCGTCCGAACTCAAAACTTAAAAATTTCTCGTATATCCGACACGTGTGCTACTACAAACTATAAACTCCTAACTACAAACTCCTCCGCTCGTCTATACTTTTTCCTTCCTTATCGAATGAACCATTCTACACGTTGTGATTGTTGAATAATTACTGCATATTCGTGTTTGTTAATGTGTAACGTATAATGGATAATGTGTAATGACATTCCGTTATGAATTACACATTACACATTAATCATTACACATTAAAAAACTTCATGAAAGATAAGAATGTAGCCGGAGTGATGGCATTGATTTTAGGAACATTCGGTGTACACCGATTTTATTTAGGACAAACTGGACTTGGCGTATTATATTGCGTATTTTTCTGGACAGGAATCACCGCAATCGCAGGCGTGATTGATGCCATCATTTTGTTCTCAATGGATCAAGATCGGTTTGATTTGAAATATAATTGGAAACAGTATCGCGCAGAACGCCGCGATTCTGAGTTTGATCGCACTCGTCGTCAGCGCGAGGAAGAGATTGAAAAATGGGAACGCCGTCAACGTCAACGTGAGCGTACAGCGCGTACTGAACGTCGTGATACGCGTCGCCGTCGTAGCCCTAGCCGTTCTCGTTCGGAACGACGACCAGAAGCGCCACTTAAAAAGCAGAATCCTTATAAAGTAAGTGGGATTAAAAAGTATAAAGATTATGATTTTGACGGCGCGATTGAAGATTTTGAAAAGGCATTAGAAGTGGATGAAAAAGATGTTGCCACCCATTTTAATTTGGCTTGCGCCTATTCATTGAATGAGGAAGCAGATCAGGCATTTCAGCATTTGGATCGAGCAGTAGAATTAGGATTTAATGATTTTGATAAAATAAAACAACATGACGCGCTCGCGTTTGTACGGATTCAGCCACAGTACGATGATTACGTTCGACAAGGCTATCGCTTAGTGCAACAACTAGAGCAGCCACAAGCAGATTTGTTAAATTCTGAAAAATCTTCGGGTGATTTGCTTGAACAATTGAAAAAATTGGGCGAACTTAGGGAGCGAGGTTTACTTACGGAAACGGAGTTTACCGCACAAAAGAAGAAATTATTGGGATAATGGAAAAATTGAGCAATTGTGCGATTATTAAATCACAATAATGCTTTTTCCATACTCGTATTATTTTTCTTACTGATCACAAACATACTGCTAAAGTTTATTTTCCCTTCCTAAATAATTGATTTACAATTGTTTAAAAAATAAATAAATAATCAACTCTAACTTTGTCGCAATCGTCGTTTTGCTGACCTACCGTTGACTATTTTGCCAACTTTGTCATTTTGTTAACGTTCAAATGACAACGTCTTGCGATCAGAAACGTTTTACAACAAACTACTAATCGATCAACTCAATTTGTGTTTTTCACTATACTGATACTTATATTTAAATAAGTATTTAGCA
>JBGCES010000194.1:0-10206 GCA_045106545.1 Saprospiraceae bacterium | reverse complement strand
GTGATATTATTTTCATCCGAGCAATTGTCGGTAAAGGTCGGCTCACCCAAATCTGGGTTAGATGGATCACGGCTGTCGTCACATTCTAGCGTCACCGTAGTCGGTGGACAAGTCACAACGGGCGGCGTCGAATCAATCACGTTGATGCGCTGCGTGCAAGTCGTCGCGTTGGTACATTCATCAGTTACCGTCCAGGTACGGATAATGAAACCTGCATTTCCACCACAATCAATTAAGCCACTTTCGTCATCTACATAAGTTGCTACTAAATCGCCGACATCGGAGCAATTATCAGTAGCGGTTGGCTCACCTAAATTCGTATTTACATCAGGATCTAAATCATCACTACATTCGATGGTTACATCGTTCGGGCAAGTGACAACTGGCGCGGTTGTATCTTCAATTGTGATATTCTGCACGCAAGTGGAGGTATTATCACACTCGTCCGTTACCGTCCAAGTTCTAATTAAAATCCCTGTATTGGCACAGCCCGTTAAGCCACTTTCGTCGTCAATATAGTTGACCACGATATTGGTATTATCAGAGCAGTTATCGGTAAAGGTAGGCTCGCCTAAATCTGGATTCGATGGATCGCGGCTGTCGCTACACTCGATAGTAACAGTACTTGGTGGACAAGTTACCACTGGCGGCGTAGTGTCAATAATCGTAATGCGCTGATCACAAGTCGTTGTATTATTACACTGATCGACAATCGTCCAAGTACGAATGATGTAACCTTCGTTACCGCCACATTCCGTTAAGTTGCTTTCATCATCGCTGTACGTTACCGTCAAATCGTTTACGTCCGTACAGTTATCATCTACGGCAGGTAAACCTAAATTGCCATTGTTGTATGGGTTGCGGTCATCGCTACATTCGATGGTTACATCAGTTGGGCAAGTTACAATTGGATCGGTGGTGTCTTCAATCGTGATGGTTTGCGTACAAAGGGTAGAATTATTACACTCGTCGGTAATTGTCCACGTACGAATTAAGATTCCTGTATTATTACAACCCGTTAAGCCACTTTCGTCATCGACGTAAGTAGAAGTGATATTATTTTCATCCGAGCAATTGTCGGTAAAGGTCGGTTCGCCTAAATCTGGGTTAGATGGATCACGGCTATCGTCACATTCTAAAGTGACGGTGGTTGGTGGACAAGTTACGACTGGTGGCGTCGAATCGATGACATTGATGCGCTGTGTACAAGTAGTCGCATTTAAACATTCATCCGTTACCGTCCAAGTCCGAATAATAAAACCTGCATTTCCACCACAATCGGTTAAGCCACTTTCGTCATCGACATAAGCGACGGTTAAATCGCCTACTTCCGTACAATTATCGCTCACCGTTGGTGTGCCTAAACCAGTATTGGTATAAGGATCTCTATCATCGCTACATTCGATAGTCAAATCTTCTGGGCAGGTGACGATTGGATCGGTGGTGTCTTCAATCGTGATGGTTTGCGTACAAACGGTTTCGTTATTACATTCGTCGGTAATCGTCCAAGTACGAATTAAAGTTCCCGTTCCAGCACAGCCCGTTAAGCCACTTTCGTCGTCGGTATAATTAACTACGATGTCCGCATTATCAGAACAGTTATCGGTAAATGTCGGCTCGCCTAAATCTGGATTTGATGGGTCGCGGCTGTCGCTACACTCAATAGTTACTTCGCTGGGTGGGCAAGTGACTTCAGGGCGCGTAGTGTCTTGAATATTAATGGTTTGCGTACAAGTTGTGCTGTTGTTACATAAATCCACCACTTGCCAAGTACGAATAATGACGCCTTGGTTGCCACCACAATCAGTCAAACCGCTTAAATCATCGGTATAAGTAACCGTTAATTCATTTTCTTCATCACAATTATCGCTTACGGTTGGAATGCCTAAGTCGCCGTTAGTATAAGGATCGGTACTCGCATCACATTCGATGGTTACTTCGTTTGGACAAACGATTTCGGGTGCGGTCGTATCAATGATCGTGATGTTTTGCACGCAAGTAGAAGTGTTGGTACATTCATCCGTAATCGTCCAGGTTCTTACTAATAATCCCGTACCGCCACAAGCCGTTAAGCCGCTTTCGTCATCGACAAAAGTAGCCGTAATCGTACCAACATCAGAACAATTGTCCGTAAAGGTAGGGCGATCTAGATTTGGATTAGCATCGGGATCGCGGCTGTCGCTACACTCGATGGTCACGTTAGCCGGTGGGCAAGTCACGACGGGTGGCGTGGTATCAATCAGGTTGATAGTTTGCACGCAAGTGGTGAAATTATCACACTCGTCCGTCGCTGTCCACGTCCGTAAAATGTAGCCCGTATTGCCACCGCATTCTGTTAAATTTGATTCATCGTCGGTATAAGTAAGCGCGATATTGGCTTCCGCTGAACAGTTATCACTGACCGTTGGTACACCTAGAGCGGTATTATTATAAGGATTTAGATCGTCGCTACACTCGACGGTTACTTCGTTTGGACAAGTAATAACTGGATTAGTTGTATCCTGAATCGTAATGGTTTGAACGCAGGTAGAAGTATTATCACACTCGTCGGTTACTGTCCACGTTCTAATTAAAACACCCGTTTCTGCACAGCCAGATAAGCCACTTTCGTCATCGGTAAAATTAACCACGATATCGCCGACTTCACTACAATTATCGGTGAAAGTTGGGCGGCTTAAATTGGTGTTTTCATCTGGATCACGGCTATCGCTACATTCAATCGTAACGTTAGCCGGTGGGCAAGTCACGACGGGTGGCGTGGTATCGATTAGATTAATCGTTTGCACGCAAGTGCTGACATTTTTACACTCGTCCGTAATCGTCCACGTCCGTAAAATGTAGCCCGTGTTACCACCGCATTCCGTCAGGTTGGTTAAATCATCGGCGTAATCCAGTTCAATGTTTTCTACCGCTGAACAGTTGTCACTGACGGTTGGTAAACCTAAATCGCTGTTATCATAAGGGTTTAAATCATCACTACATTCGACGGTTACTTCGGCGGGACAAGTAACGATTGGATCGGTAGTGTCTTCAATCGTGATGGTTTGTACACAAGTCGAAATATTGCTACATTCATCGGTAATTGTCCAGGTACGAATTAAAACGCCCGTTCCTGCACAGCCCGTTAAGCCGCTTTCATCGTCCACGAAAGTGGAAGTGATGTCAGTAGGTTCACTACAATTATCGGTAAAAGTCGGACGATCTAAATTTGGATTTGTATCAGGATCGCGGCTATCACTACATTCGATGGTAACGGTGGCGGGTGGACAAGTAACGACGGGTGGAGTCGTATCAATTACAGTGATAACTTGCGTACAAGTAGTCGCGTTAGTACATTCATCCGTTACCGTCCAGGTGCGAATAATGGTTCCCGTGTTACCGCCACAATCGGTTAAGCCACTTAAATCATCTACGTAAGTAGCAACTAAATCATCGGTCGGCGTACAGTTATCGGTGATGGTTGGTAAACCTAAATCACCATTTAATTCAGGGTCTAATTCATCGCTACATTCCACGGTTACGTTGCTCGGGCAAGTCACTACGGGTGGCGTAACGTCTTCTAACGTAATGGTTTGTGTCTTCGTCGTGGCATTTCCACAATTATCGGTTAATACCCACGTCCGTGTAATGATACTCGCACCAGGACAAGGATCGTCGCTGGAAACTACGTCCGTAAATCTAGCTTCGTCGATTGCTGGATCACAAGTGTCAGCTTCATCGGTTACATCGCCCACCAACGTTAAATCCAATGGATTTTGCTCACAGTTGATGGTAATATTAGCGGGTACAGTAAAGGTAGGCGGTACTTTATCTTCTTTATAAATAATCTGATCTTTAGTAGTTACATTATCACATTCATCTACTAAACGCCAAGTCCGTGTGATGCGGCTTTCGCCTTCACAAATATCATCATTCGGGTCATCCGCACCGAAAATAACTTCGTCCGTATAATTTGCTTCGCCAATATTGTTGTCACAAACGTCACTTTCGTCGGTTACATCACCTGTGAGCGTTAAATCATTTTCGTTGTCTTCACACGAAATCGTAACATCTTGAGGCACAGTGAATTCTGGATCGGTATCATCGAAAATGGTAAAGGTCGCGGTAGTTGAACTTGGATTTCCACATTCGTCAGTTACGGTAAAAGTAACCGTTACGGTACCCGTTTCTCCACAATCATCGCTCAAAGTCGGGTCGCTATATGTCCATTCGAAGTTGGCACAATTATCCGAAGCCGTCGCACCGCCGTTGCTATTTAACCAATCTTGTAATTCTGTCACGTTGCCCGCGCCATCACATTGTACAGTTCGGTTACTCGCCTCCGTATCAATTTCTGGAGCAGTGGTATCTTCTACGGTAATCACTTGCGTGAAAACATTGCTGTTATTACAATCATCCGATACTGTCCAAGTACGGGTGATGGTATAATTATAGGCATTACAATCACTGCCCTGCGTATCGGTTTCTTCAAATGCTATTTCGTGGTTACAGTTATCTGTTGCTTGTGGATCGGCGGGTGCAGGAACGACATCACATTCTACTGTGATGGTAGCAGGTGGTAGTGAAGTGGTCACAAAAACCGGCGCTTCGTTGTCTTCTAAGGTAATTTCTTGAATACAAGTTGCCGTTTTCGTTCCGTTCGTTGCCGTCCACGTCCGCGTTACGATGACGGGACAAACGCCGTCGCGGGTATCTTCGTAGGTTAAGGTGTAGGTTTCGGCATTATTACAATTGACAATAGGTTCGCCGATCACTGGATTATTATCAGGATCTAAATCATCTTCACAATTTACAATCACACAAGGCGGACAAGTCATTACTGGAATGTCGTTATCGCCACCGTCGCAGCCGCCTTCGGCATTGACATCACCTTCGCCGCTGAAGTTTTGTCCGTTTAGTGTTCCGTTATAACGGAACCAGAAAGAGAGACCAGGTAAGGTATTAAATAAAGTTGCGCCCTCTCCTATTTGTACGCCGACTTTAAAATCAGCTGGATTGTGAGTAAGGTTTAATGTTCCATTTAAACAACCGAAAGCACTTAATGTACTGGAAGGATCAATTTCGTAATAAGTCCAATTTTCATAATTCGTGCCGACCAAAGCAGGGTCGCCAAACCAAGAGCGATTGGAGCCTGCTGGAACGGTTTGTTGGCTTGACCAACTGTTCCAGTCGCTTTCATTGGTAAATAAAATATCGACATTGAAACCACAGCTGTTATCGTCTAAATTAACAATGCGTCCCGTAAGACGCGCTGTGCCGTTGCCCAATTTTTCTAAATTACCGCCGTTGCTATCCCATTCAAAATTAACGCCATCCAAAACAGGCAGACCAGGAATCCAGAACGAACGGCGACCATATTTGTCTTGTACGCCAAAGAAAGTACAATCACTACTCTCACATACTTCCGTCGAATTTCCACCATTTTCATCCGCTGAATCTAATACTACGTCGTCAATCATATTGGTTTGACAACCATCGGCATCTACAGCATAAATATTGGTATAAACACCAGGCGCAAGATCCGTGATAATTTCGCCATCGTTATTAAACGTTCCAGCATTCACTTCCTGACCTTGGAAGGTATAATAAACGGTAATCGGATAAGTCGTCCCACAGCTTTCACACACTTCTAAAATCAACGAACCATTTGCAATGTAACAATCTGACTCTGAACTCGTTACGTCATCTAAACCACATTCCGTTTCGTCACAATCTTCGACCGTAATTTGCTCCGTGATGCTATTGATACATTCACCATTATTATTAATCGAAAGGGTGACGTTTTCTGTTCCTACTTGCGTAAAAATAACAAATATTGGACCTGTCCCGGTAGCAGTTTGTGGCGTTGCATTTGGACCGAAGTCCCATTCATAAGTTAGTCCCGCATAACCCAAGTCTTCTGCAAAAAATACAGCGGTATTAAAGGCACAAACTTCATTCGGTAAAGAGATACCAGGATCGGCACAATCGAAACATTCGACTTTAGCGGAAGCGGAACTCAAGAAGACGCGCTGCTTGCCAACTGGGGCAGTTACTTTTACAAAAACGGTGGTTTCATTGCCCGGTACGTCTTCTAAAACGATGGGTGTAATATTCAGTGAATTACCCTGATTAAATGATCTAATATCTTGATCGACCGCAACTGAACCGGCGGAAGCATTTACAAAAACGCGACCACCCGCTGCACGTAATCCTGCCAAAGGAACAGTTACCACGATGTCACGTGGAGCAGGATTAGACGGAACGGTTAAGGTGTAAGTGTATTCGCCGCCCGATAAGAAACGGTTGACAGTCTGACCAACCGAACCGATACCTGCACAACCCGCATTCTTATAAACGTGAAGTGTAAACGCTTCTGCGACGGACTCGCTATAACCAGTTGGTTGTGAAATCGTCACACTATTTGAAGCATTCAGTAAAGTACGAAAAACGAAGCGATTGGGATCGTTCGTTAAAGCGGTAGGTGCAACTGTTTTTTGACTTCCATTAGCCAGTGTAAAAGTGACATAAGGTGGCATGCCGCCGCCCGTATTGTCGTAAGACGCTTCGGCTACGATCTGCGAAACGCTTCCGGCAGCGGAAACGTTAATCGTAGTCGGTAAATTATTTTTTATCCCTTTTCCTAAAATATCGACACATTCGTCGGATTCACAATCGTAACTCCAATCGTCAGGCGGATTGGAATTGTCGGCGCACATTTGATTCGCCATAATTGCGCCCGCGATGACATAAGATTGTCCATTGTGATTAAGCCCGCTGGGGCAACCCGAATCGGGCGCATTGGGTGATTCAACTTCGACGGTGACATTATTGACTCCCGCTGGTACATTTTGGAGTGGTATTTTTACAATATTTAAACAACATAATCCTAATGCTTCGTCGGGTGCGTCAATGCGAATCGTTTCCGTAACACTGCCTGCCGTAGCCGTAATATTTAAAACGCGACAATCTTCCGTAATTTCCGAAAGCGGAACAACTACTTCTACATCGCGTGCCGCCGATGCCGCAGGTAAAGATAAATTGATAGTTTGCGTATCGTGGAAGCCACTCACATAAGTAAACTGCCCCGTCGAACTCATGCCCTCTGCATTATTACGATAAACGTAAGCCAGAATGGATTGAGCGCGATTTTCTTGACTTTCGTTATTAAGAATAACAGCTGAAGTACTTGGCAACTGCGCCCGATAAACGAACACATTACTACTTCCACCAACGGGTGTCGTGCGCGGTGCATTATAAGTATTGCCATCGCTATCACTCAAAGTGATGCTATTCCCAGGATTGCCACCTTTATATACTACCTCTACAACGACCTGAAAAATATTCGCCGCATTATCGAAATCCAATCGCGCAGGAACAGCGTTCTTAATTCCTTTACCTACGAGTTCTACTGCACGATTATCACCACAACTAAACGACCAATCGTCCTGCGGTAGCAGTTCGTTGTTGGACATAAAATTGGCTGTATCCGTGCGATCCGTTGGTTCGTTTGGATGGGTAAAGGAAGTCGTAATAAGCGCCGCCAATGCTAAAACAGCAAAAACCCCAATCGACCACAAGGTCATATTGAAGCGAAACATTTGGGAAAACGATTGGGAGTTGTTTTCAGATTGTACAATTCGTCCCATAGAAAAGATATTGTTTGATCAGGTCTGTGTTCGTTGTTTGTTCGTAGCTAGTAGAGGGAAAATACATTGAGTGTGGACGAATGGAAGAAAGTTGAATAGAGGGAATGCGCACAATCAATAAAACTGTGCCTTATTCAGGTATTCATGCTATCATTCACACATTACAAGGAAGCTGTCACTAAACCCATTGGATTAGTGCAGGGGGGAAGGAAAAATACGATATGGCAGATGTAGATAACAGCAAAAAACTGTAATCAAAAATACGCCATGAAATATAAGAATTGGTGTTTGTTTAACTATTAGAAAGGAGCAAGACTCAAAACGGGGAAATAGAGTCCAATCGGAGGGGATTGTTTGCCATTCTTAATATTTTTAGCCGATAACATTAATCAAGGAGGGGGAAGTGATTATTGTAAATGAGGGAAAGTTATCGTTAAAGTACCTGACAAATATAAGGAAAACCTCTTTTTGAATAAAGCGGAGTCCTCTAATGAGAATTTGGCACGCTATAACAAAGAATACATCTGTATTTTAATTGCATTTAAAACATTGATAATCAAACCAAATGGAATAATTAAAAATAATGAATTATTAGAAAAAAAATATCAAATTTTCTGTCACAAATCTATTTTAAAATAAAAAATAATAAATCAATAAGATTTGTGACATGAAAAGATGTGAATTTAAAGAAATTTACATCTTTTTTCTTTTTAGAAAAGTGATTCTTTGA
The DNA here is from genome assembly GCA_045106545.1 of Saprospiraceae bacterium. Classification (GTDB taxonomy): domain Bacteria; phylum Bacteroidota; class Bacteroidia; order Chitinophagales; family Saprospiraceae; genus JBGCES01. Next base: position 1,848 of record JBGCES010000194.1, on the reverse strand, counting down.
CAAATTCAATGAAAGATTCAGCCAAAATATTCTCCGCGCTACCTAAGTAATGCTGAAATAATTTTATATCTGACAAGGTAATTTGTGAAAGAACTTAGAAGATAATGAACAAATCCATTATCACTTTGATAACCTACCTTTTATAATCAGTGATGGCTAATGCAATTACTATACCGAAGCAATTTCAATTTAACAAAATGTTAATAAGTTTAATGGATAAAATACTGGCTTTGTAGTCATTTAATCAGTAGAATTAAACCCTATTATTTTTTAGCATTTTTTGTTAGATTGTCGTAATCTTGCCTTGCAAAAAAATAGCGCGATTTTCTCGCGTGTTTTAGTTAATATTCATCATCTAATATATATGGCAATTACAGTACAATCTCCTGGTCGAATCAATGTAATTGGTGAACATACTGATTATAATGATGGCTTTGTATTGCCTGCGGCAATTGATAAAGTCACTACTTTCGTTTTAGAAAAAAACGGCTCACCTAATCAATGCACCGTAACGGCTGAAAATATGAATCAAACTCATTCGTTTGATTTACAGCAGCTTAAACCGCTGGCTAGTGGCTGGCAAAACTATGTCATGGGCGTGGTGAATGAAGTGCAAAAAGCGGGAGTCGCGGTCAAAGGTTTTAATGCCAGCTTCAATGGTAATGTACCATTGGGAGCGGGCATGAGTTCGTCGGCGGCATTAGAAGCTAGTTTGGCGTATGCCTTGAATGAATTATTTGGTGGCAATCTGAATCGCAAACAACTCGCGCGAATCTGTCAATTGGCGGATCACAATTTTGTTGGCATCAAATCGGGCATTATGGATCAATTTGCCAGTTTGATGGGTAAAAAAGATCGGGTATTACTATTAGATTGTCGTTCGTTAGAATTTGAATATTTTCCACTCGAATTAGGCAATTACGAATTGCTATTATTAAACTCCAACGTAAGTCACGAACTCGCTAATTCAGAATACAATACGCGCCGCGCAGAATGCGAAGAAGGCGTTGCGATTTTAAAAACCTACTTTCCTGAAATTGGTAGCCTCCGTGATATTGAAATAGAACAATTAAAATCTCATACTGCCAATCTTCCCAAAACGGTTTACCAACGTTGTCATCACGTCGTCAGCGAGGATGTCCGTACGCTCGCCGCGACCCAAGCCATGCAAAAAGGACAACTAAAAACCGTGGGTGAACTGATGTATCAATCGCACCGCAGTTTACAATATGATTACGCTGTCACCTGCGCAGAAACGGATTATTTGGTAGATTTAACCGTAGATAAACCATATATCATCGGTAGCCGACAAATGGGCGGCGGTTTTGGAGGTTGTACGATTAATTTGATTGAGAAAGGGATGGCGGATGAGTTTACGACATTGGCAGCGAAGGCTTATTTAGCCAAGTTTGAGAAAGAGCCGACGCGCTATGTGGTGGAGATTGGGGATGGAACGAAAGTGGTGGGATAAAAAATGTAAAATATAAAATAGCCTGTACCGCAGGATTGCGGTATAAAAGTAGAGCGGCATACGCTTTCGACCTAGAGATACAAAAATTACTTTCGTAACTATATAGTTTATTTATTGCGATTACTATTTTAGGTGGTAGGTGAAGCCAGTGGATTTATGTTTACTAAACCTAGAAGGTTTAGTAAACATAGCACTAACCGTCAACGGATTTGACCCACTACCCTCTTTTAGCAAAATAGACAAATAACATTTTAAATTCAATACATTCATTGTAATCAATGATATATTCTAGGAATAAATCTGATTTTACTGATTAATAATTCAATTGGTTTGCCTACCTTGTGCGTACTTTTATAACTTTTCTTTCTTTCCAACTT
>JBGCES010000193.1:0-5820 GCA_045106545.1 Saprospiraceae bacterium | reverse complement strand
TTTTCCGTAATGCTACGGAACAAGTTATGATTCAAGTAGGTCTTATGTCGCTTACAGCTCGCTCCGCAGTATTGCGGAGACCCGCTTGAATCATAAAAATCATAGAGAATCAGCGTCAAATAAAAACTTTGTACAGTCCTATTAGAAAATTACTAATCCTATAACATCATGAGTAAAAACTTACAAATTTTATTTTTTGTCAATATGCTGATTGTCAGTTGCTTAACAACTGCTTTTTCGCAAATTACAGTACAAGCTGATCGGGCGATAGCTCGTTACAAAACTGGCGAGTCGATGTCTTTCAATGTAACGAGTTTGGAAAGTGGAACGGCGACCTACGAGGTATTTCACGATATTTATACCGAGCCATTAGCAACGGGTACTGTCCAATTAAGTGAAAATCAAACAGAACAAGTCTCTTTCAAACTAGATTATCCTGGCAGCGTGTTTTGTAAAGTATCGCTTGGCGAATTTGCTAATTATGGCGGCGCGGCTTTTGCTCCCGAAGATATTCATGCGTTATCAAATGAACCCGCTGATTTTGACCAATTTTGGGACAACCTAAAAGCAGAAAGCGCAGCGATTCCACTCGATCCACAACTTACCTTTTTGAGCTCATCGGAATATGCCAATGTTTATCGCGTCAACCTCGCTAACTTAGATGGACGACGCGTTTACGCTTATGTTTCCATTCCATTTGGTAGTGGTAATGCTCCCGCATTTATCACTTTTCCCTCTTTTGGAAATAGCGCAAACTTAGTCGAACCAGAACTGATTTTACCAGAACGATCGGGCGCAATTTCGGTAGCTATCAGTGTATTAAATACCGAACCTGACGAAAATGATCCAGCGGGCTATACGCCGAATGACATTACGAGAGCAGATGGTATTTTTTATAAATATGCCCTGATTGGTGCGGTACGCATGATTGATTGGTTGTTTTCACGTCCCGAATTTAATAAGCAAAACCTCGGCGTACTCGGCGTAAGTCAAGGTGGTGGATTAGCAACGATGGTTGCTGGTTTGGATCAGCGGGTCAATTTATTAGCGGCAAGTAATCCGAGCCACGGACAAAATGTTGGATTTGAAGCAGGACGCGCAACTCCTTTTCCTTATTATTTAGTTACTGCCAACTTACGGGATGATGCAGCCACGGCTGTTCCCAAAACCTTCGATGCGATCCAATATTACGATGCTATCAATTTTGCCAAACGCTACAAAGGCCCTGCTTTGATGCTAACGGGCTACCGCGACGACGTGAATCCACCCGAAACGGTCTATGGAATTATCAATGCGCTCACCGAACCTAAAGTGATTGTTCATGCGCGTGATCTGACCCATCTACAAAACCCCGATGAATACTGGTTGGGACGTTTGGACATGATTCGTCGCTATTTTCCTGAAACGTTGGATGCTCCTTGGCCATTCACGCCGACTACTACTGGATACGCAGTTGACGCAGGAGAAGATGCGGAATTAGCTAATGAAAATGATCCATTAACAGTGGCGGGTATAGTTAGTCTAAACGGACAAAATATTACGAACTTACCCGTTGAGTGGCGTAAAGTGAGTGGACCTGGAACCGTCACTTTTGCGAATGCGAATGCCGCAAGTACCGCAGTTACTTTTAGTCAGGCTGGTGAATATGTTTTATCTTTTGCTGCTTACGATAATGAAATCGGAGGAGCAGCAGGACGTTTTTATACGATCATGGATTATGTAAACGTACAGGCAGGCGACCCGAATGCGGATAATGTGCGCCCTACGGTTAGTTTGTCAACAGATGCTACCGAAGTAACGGGTGAATTTTCGGTAACGGTGAATCTCTCTGAACCGATTCAGCAATTAAATAAAGAGGATTTTACGATTACAAATGGAACTGCTTCGGTTTTGACTGGAACGAATTTGAGTTATATGCTCCAAATTATCCCTACTGCCGACGGAAATGTTAGCGTACGGCTTCCTGATAATCAAGTAGTAGATTTAGCGGCAAACGGGAATATCGCTTCCAATATTATCAATGTCAATTTCAAAATGCCAACGGCAGTTGAAGATGTTGTGCAAGCGCAGTTTGCCATGTATCCTAATCCTGTAACTTCTATTTTGTATTTAAAATGGCAAGCAGAAACAGCTGTAAAACGGGTTTTGTTAATTAACGGGATTGGTCAAATTATTGAAAACCGTAGCGTGGATCGTACCGTGGAGCAGTTGGAATGGAATACCGAACAGTTACCAAATGGTATCTATTATATAATCGTAGAAAATGAAAAGGGCGCGCAGTTTAGTCAGCGTTTAATAAAGATAAAAAGATAGAACCAATAGAAACGTTCTTTTAGAAATCTGTGTCAGACATAAAATTGTTCGAGGAAGCGACCGCAGGGTAGTGCTGAGCAATTTTTGACTGACTCTTTTACGTGATTTATCAAAGAACCAATAGAAACGAGTATTTTTAGCTAGACATTTCGTCATTTGATTTTGTCGCTTCACGTAGAAAAGCGGTTGGTTCGCCATATAACCAATTGAAAATCAAACATTTAGGAAATTCGCTTCGTTTAGGTTATCGAAATCAGTCACGATACTGATTTTATTTCTAAAACCCGATGAAGTGAAGTCACTAAAATTTTAACACCATCACTTCATCCTTTTATTTAAACTAAATTTATTATTAATATGGCAAATCAAATTGCTAATCCTAATCAGAAATCCAATTCTAACCAAACGCCTAAAATTTTAGCAGGTGTCTTCGGCGCATTGTTACTATTAGCAGTTGGTGTAGCGTTTTATTTAAATGGTCAATTAAATGACTATCGCAGTAAAGCCGCAAATTTAAATACTCAAGTTACTGACTTAAATGCAGTACAAACATCACTGGAAACTGAATTGGGCGAACTCAACACGACGTACGAAGGTACACTGGACGAGAATGCAACTTTAAGTATGACTATTGAGGAAAAAGTAAAGAAAATCAATGGTTTGAAAGCGCAAATCGGTAAAGTACGCAAACAACTTGCGGCGAGTAAAAATGAAAATCAAGTTGTCAAAACAGAATTAGCGCGTTTGGAGCAAATCAAAGGCGACTTAGAGCAATCTATGTTAGCATTGCAGAATACCAACTCGCAATTACAGAATAACGAAACGCAGCTAACCGGCGAATTAGCAACCATGCAAACCATGGTAGAAGACCTGAATAGTCAAGTTGCAGAATTAACGGCAGTGAACCAAAAAGTAGAAAACCATTTATTTACGGTTGCTCCCGCTGGTTTCCGTGCGGATGATTTCCGCATTGATATCGAACGTCGCAACGATAAAGTAACGACCAAAGCACGTCAAGCAAAGGAAATTAACGTGATGTTTAACTTGGATAACGTACCTACGGAAAAGCAGGGCGAACGCGAAATTTATATCGCAGTGACGGATATTTATGGTAAACCAATTGCCGCATTACCTTCGCAAATGGTCAGTATTCCTTCTCGCAACGAGAACTTAAAAGTGGACGTAGCAAACACGAAAAAAATGACCTTGAAAGGACAGCAGTCTATTGAAATGTCATTAGTTCCCGATAATAAGTTAACAGCAGGTGATTACAACCTGATGGTGTATTCAGACGCAGGTTACTTAGGTTCTACTGGTTTTCGCTTACGCTAAAAAGAACAAAAAAGTAAAACAATCAACCCATAGTTAATTAGTAGTTTTATTTCAAGCAGAGTGCAGGTACTTTTCTAAGTGCCTGCACTTTTCTCGTTTAATACATTGCAAATAGAATTCTATTCAGCTCTAATGTTGTAGTTTTTGGGTGAATTTCAAATTTACCCATAAATTAATGCGTTAATTATTTGAGCAGATTCGTTTGTTTCTCTAGGTGTTTGAAAACCCTTGTTCAGGATAACACAAAGGTTTTCAACATTAATAAAATGCAGAACAAGCAGGGAGTAGTTCAATTCCTTTTTGTATCATAGCTCAATACTTTCTTTGTCAATAGCGAAAGTTATCTTTATTAAAACCATTTCAAATGCGCCAATTATTAATCTTGTTCTTATTGTTATTCATTTTTTTATCCATCAGTTTCGCTCAGACGAGTGGCGAACTAGTTGCTCGTGCCGATTCACTTTATCGGGCAAAAGATTATCAAGCATCTGGAGAAATGTACGATTTAGCTTTCGCTCAACACGAAGGTGCGTCCAGTGCATTGTACAATGCAGCTTGTTCGTGGGCACTCGCGGGTGATGCAGATCGGGCACTAAATTACATCGAACGAACGCTCGCCGCAGGCTGGAACAATGATCAATGGATGCTACAGGATTCTGATTTAAAATTGATTCAAGACAATGTTTTATTTAAAAAAATGCTTGAACCGTTGACGGTGGAAAGACTAAAACGCGAGGCCCAATATAACCAGCCATTGAAAAAACAATTAGAGGCGATTGAAGTGAGGGATCAAACCTTGCGTTTGCTACTTGGTGATGTGAGCGCTCGATTTGGACGAGATTCTGAACATATGGATTACTTCACTTCAATTATGCACGAAAAAGACAGCATCAATGAAATGGAGGTCATCAATATTATTGAAAAACACGGCTGGTTGGGAAAAAGCGAAGTAGGTAGCAAAGCTAATAATGCCTTGTGGCTGGTGATTCAACATGCGCCACTCGCAACGCAGGAAAAGTATATTCCACTATTGCGCGAATCCGTAGCAAACGGCGAATCAGAAGGAAGTCAATTGGCATTGACGGAGGATAGAATTCGGATGTACAAGGGCGAAAAACAAATTTACGGTTCGCAAGTCAAGCGTGATCAGGAAACGGGTAAATTTTACGTTTGTCCCGTTATTGATCCTTATAATGTTAATACGCGGCGGGCGGAAGTCGGACTACAACCCATTGAACAGTACGTAATGCAATGGAATATTACTTGGAATCCCGCGACGGTAAATGATCGGGAGTAGATGGTAGTCAGCAACTTATTTTAAAACAGCTTCTAAGTCGCTGACTACTCATGATATTAAATCAATACATATTCATTACGACCATTTTCTGTCCTTTACTTTTTCTTCCGTTCGTAACGATATAAACGAAGTAAACGCCGTTTTGTAAATTCTCCAAGGAGATAGTTTTCTGATAATCAGTAGTTTGTGATTGGTAGCTTAGTTTTCCAAATTGATTGTAAATTTGAATTTCTACCGTTTTTCCCTGTTGATTGGATAAATCAATAGTTGTTTGCCTCTGAGCAGGATTTGGATAAATCGTAAATGGCGCTGTATGGAAAATTCTTACCTGACGATAATCCGAATAGCGGGTAGTACTATCCTCGAAAATTAGTTTGATTCGGTAAAAATTACTGCCTTCCTGCGGTGTATCATCCGTCCATTGAACAAATTGTGGTTGACCCGTTGCTTCATAAGCATTCAACTCCATCACGGCGGTATAGTCTAGCCCGTTCGTACTACGTTCAATAATATAACTTTCGTTAACGGGCCCCGTATTATTTAGCCAACTTAACTCCACAACCTCACTTGCAACTTTTGCCTCTAATGTCAATAATTCAGCGGGTGGACGAATACTTAGTGGCTGAATATCATCGGTTATTACGACCGAGTAATCTTCCACTTCTCCGTAAGTAAATGGCTCGCAAGACATGGGGAAATGCTCTCGATCCATCGCGATGCGGAGTAGGGTAGCTCCATTCGCTGCACTTTCAGAAATAGTAATCGATCCGCTAATTGTCTGGTTATCAGCTGCTTCAAAAAGCAATTCACCTTCATCATCAAAATCAGCATCGCGATTGAGGTCGATCCACATTCTAAAATATTCCGTCTGAGGTAAA
>JBGCES010000192.1:0-4150 GCA_045106545.1 Saprospiraceae bacterium | reverse complement strand
ACTTCAGCTAACTTCACTAAAACAGGAATAATCTGCGCGGCATCACCACACCAACCTTCCGTAATGACGAGCCACTTCTGTGGGTTTTTTATAGCCTCTAATTGCTCCACAATTTCTGGTAATAGTCGAGATGTTTTATCTAAACGCCGCATGCGCGCTACGTTCATAAAGGTATAATGCAACATCGCTTCGCGTCCGTCATTATCCGTCGTCAAGCGTTGTTCGAGTTTATCATCGACCAATTGACGATAAGTAGAATAGTCTAATGCTTGGTTATAGATGGTTGCTGGTATATTTTTCATGATTGTTATTTTATATTTTCTTTATTCAATTGGTGTAAAGGTCTTGACTTTGAGAGGAATAAGGGGTGATTTTTATTACTTGTAAATAGTTATTTTTTACACGCCTTAATTTACATGTTTAAACACGCAAGTTCGTGTAAAGTTGGTGACCGCAGATTTTTTTTCTACCTTACTAAGAAATTATTGATTTGAGCGTTCAAACTTTATTGAATGTTTAGTTCTTGATAATTATTTCGGCAATACTAAGCAACGCGCACATCAACACGATATGAAAAACCTATTCCCTCTTTTACTCTTCCTGTTTCTCTTTGGCTGTCAGAAAACCTCGCAAGACACAGACGGAGTAGCCACGCCACAAATGACCTCCGATGAAATGTTGCAGACCTTGGGTGAAATATATTTGTATGGCTATCCGCTAGTGCTGACCGATTTAACACAAAAACGAATTACAGGGGTTGAAAAACCAGATAAGGATCGCCCGCTCGCACCGATTAATCAGCTTGGGCATTACCGCAAATTTCCCGATCCGACTACTCGCACGGTGGTAAAACCCAATGTCGATACTTACTATTCCATTTCTTGGTTCGATTTGAGTTCTGAACCGCAATGGCTTACGATTCCCGCTACGGAACGTTACTACGTGATGCAATTTTTAGATGCTTTTAGCAACGTGATTGGCTCTGTCGGTCCTCGTACAACGGGCAAAGAACGACAGCAGGTCTTGATCGCTGGGCAAAATTGGGAAGGCACTGTCCCTGATAGTGTTACCCTTATTCGTTCATCGACGGATGTCGCTTGGTTGTTGGGTCGGATTCAAGTTAATAGTGTAGAAGATGGCGCAACTACCGTACGTGCCATTCAGGATGGTATGCGTTTGCGCCCATTTAGTCAGCGCAATAATGAAAATTATCAACCACCATTAGGTAAAGCACAACCTGACGATCGGAAAATAACACCGGTGCAGATGATGCAAGATATGGGAACGGACGAGTATCTTAATTATTTGGCAGAACTATTGGTTAAGAACCCACCTGCCGCAGCGGATTCGGCAATGGTTGAGAAAATGAAAGCGGTAGGTTTAGAACCAGGAAAGCCATTTGCATTGACATCGGATAACCTGATGTTGAAATTAAAGATGAAAGCGATTCCGGGAGTTGTGCACCAAAAATTTAATGAACGCCGTTCTGCACCTCCCGCTCATCGTATCAAAGATAACTGGCTTTACATGACCGATTCTATTGGCGATTATGGGACAGATTATCGCTTTCGGGCTTACATTGCTTATATTGGTTTTGGCGCAAATTTGCCAGTAGATGCCGTTTATCCGAATACTTCACTGGATAGCGAAGGTCGCCCATTGGATGGAAAACATAATTATAAATTCCATTTTGCTGCGGATCAATTACCACCCGTCAATGCTTTTTGGTCACTCACCGCGTATAATGCAGAAGAGTTTTTAATTGAAAATGAAATGGATCGCTATGCTGTAGGCGATCGTTCCGATTTGGAATATAATGCCGATGGTTCACTGGATATTTACTTGCAACACGAGCGCCCTGCGGCGGATAAATTGCAAAATTGGTTGCCGATTGTGGAAGAAGGGAAGTTTTATTTGACGCTACGATTGTATTGGCCTAAAGCAGAAGTATTAAATGGAATGTGGGAATTACCGAAGGTAGAGCGATTGGAAAAGTAGAACACGGAATAGAGAGGAGAGATATGAGAAAATATTGTCACTAAACTGACTTTATGGATTCTCTCTCTTTTCTTTGTTTCCCTCTCTCCAACTTGAGTTGGATATTAAAAACATGGATCATCTTAAATTTCAAAAATACCTTTCAACAACTTACTTTAGGGATATTTTAAAGCAAATGGTGTAATTGTAAGGTGGTGTTTGCTGCTCTCACAATTTAACAATTACACCATTTGACCATCAAAATACAATGATTGAGAATAGAAACGTACGTTCCTATTCGTAATGTGGGAAAATTCGGGATGATTCATGCTTAGTGTTTATCATTAGACAAGCTCTCTGCGTCTGAGATTCACAGAAATTGAAAATCACTCATAAACTTTAACGTTTTCCATAAACTTTAAAACCCTCCTTCCGCGTTTCTTATCCGCAACACCAATAACTATAGATGGTCAATCTAAATCCATCTCGACTTTATTCATTCCGCAATTACACTTTCCTTTTTATACAACACCCTTATTCACTGGAAGCAGTGGTATTAAAGAGTAACGGATAACGAGCAACGAATAACCCATTCGTTTCCCTTGATTCGTATTACTTACTGGATTTCGTTTTTAGGATTAGTTTATGTCTTATTAGTGCTGAGAAAATAAATTTTCATTTTGATTTTTTCAAAAAATGATTTTATCGAATAAAAACCATTTATTCAGAAAAATCATCATTTGAAAAAACGTAAATTTATTTCTTCAGCGTTTTTTTATGACTAAAACTATCAACTAAAAACTACTAACTCCCACACCGCTTTCCCACAACCGATTGCCATGCAAGGCATACTGAACAGACTACTACTCTTACTCTCTCTTTGGTGTGGATTATCATTAAACACCTGCGTTCACGCACAGTGGGATAACCTACTGGCAGATGAGGCGTATTTTCAGCGGCAGCTACCCGAATTTTCGCTTTGGTTGCAACGGTATCACTTCGATCGAGTCGTGCAGATTAAACAAATTGCTGTACAATCGAATCAGGTGGTACTTGATTTGGTGAGTAATTTCGCCCACGCACCTTTCGATTCTTTGCCCGTGGCTTGGGATGCATTGGCGTTTGAATACGAACGGATGCACCGCGAACCCATAGAGCACCGCTTACTCTACGCCTTTGCTTTTCATAATGATTTACAACCTTATCAAGCAAAAATTCGCATTCGTAGCCGAGATCCACGTTTTTTTGATGTATTGATTTGGGCAGATCATCGCGGAAATGTACACGTAGAAGAAAACGCTCGGATAAGTTATATGAGCAGCGGTATTTTTTCTTTAAATCAAAATGAATTACGAGAAATGTCTAGCGGTGGACGTGATACGCTGGGCTATCAATCCATTAGCACCGTGCGGCGAGCGATTAGTAGTTACTTATTCAATTATTATTCTAATAAAGGTACTCCTGTGTTGTATAAAGCAAAAATTGATACTACGCGTACCTATCATAATGAACTAACTTATAAAATAACCAACATCAGCCACGAAGTTTTAGATGATGGCTTTTTTGAGTACATTCGTATTAATATTGCGGTCGATCAAAAAGGTGATCAAGTTGAAATTAAGTGGAATTTTCAGGGCAAATATGGTAGCGGTATTTGGTTTGCTCCGCGCGAAAGTCAGTACAAAAACATGGAAATACACTACGCCGGGCAACTTCAACGTTACGAACAAGACCTGATTAAACAAATCACGTATCATCTCAAACGCCGACCATGACAAAAGTAAAAGAGCGTATTCTGACGAAAAACGGTTTGAATCCTTCCGCAATTAATTTGAATTTTTTACCAACGGAAGTATTCGTTACAAATAAGAAAAAAATGGCGAAAGCATCCTTGCAAAGCCAAATCGGTAAGCAGATTATTATCTATAATGGCTTGCTGATTATCATTACCATTATCTTTTTTATCCTACGGGGTTTTGACCGCGAGGAGTTCACGGCATTGATGGCTTTACTCGGTCCGATTACAGCGATTTATGTCGGAACGCTATTTCGCTATTTGGGCAATAGTCTAAATGATGAAAACACAGCGGTAACGGATAGCGGCGAGCGTATCGGGATGACTACTTATGGCACGGTACTTCGCTTGATTATTCCACTGCATTTTATGATCATC
>JBGCES010000191.1:0-2750 GCA_045106545.1 Saprospiraceae bacterium | reverse complement strand
CGCCATAACTTGATTAGAAGAATTCGTTAGAGTGTAATTCCCATCTCCAAAATCACCACAACAGATACCATCTTCGGCATCATCGTAAATGATAAACTCGTAACAGCCGTTATCTAAGCACATTGTTTTAGTTACGGTAGTCAAAAATACGTCGTAGGGACCACCAAATTCAATCACGTTCCCATTCTGTTTCACTTCCCAAGTTGTTTCATCAGGAAAATCATCAAAATTAATCACTAAAGTCATCGTTTCGCAGCCAGATGAACAAGGACGACAATCTGGTCCACCACAATCAACACCAGTTTCGTTGCCATTCATCATACCATCATTACAGGTTGGATCAGCCGTACAAGGTTCACAATCTGGTCCACCGCAATCAACACCAGTTTCGTTGCCATTCATCATACCATCATTACAGGTTGGAGCGGTCGCACCGGGATCACAAGTTGAACCACCACAGTCAACGCCCGTTTCATCACCATTCATCATACCATCACTACAAGTTGGATTACCTCCACCAGCACAAGGGTTATTACTACCTGCCAATTGTAAAACCCCAGAATTAGTGGGATCGAGCCACGTTTTTAAGTCATCGCCATTGGCGTTACTTGTCCAATTGTAAGACATTTTACCATACAAATCAGTCGCATCGGTATCATCACAAAAAGAACCTCCGCCAGTTAATTGTCCTACGATACGACCTGTATTATCAAAAATTGCTGAACCAGAAGAACCACCTTCCGTTACGCCATGACCGTTAGCAGTTTCGACCCACTGTACTTCCCAGTGCGTATTGGGAACGTTCTGCCAACTACTACTGATCAAAACAGAAGAATAGGTGGAAATTTTCTTACGATCACCTGCGGGATGATGAATACTTACGCCTGAACCAGAAGCAGTATTCGCAGCATTCCAACCGTTATAATATACATTGTAATTGCTAGGAATACTATTATTTAATTCTACTAACATATAATCTGATCCCGTATTACCACCACCATCATTACTATCTGCGCGTTTAACACAGCCCGTAATAGATTGATTGTCAGAGGCATCATTTACCGCACAGCCACTACTTTCATAGTTGAAATAGAAAATATATTGGTTGAAATTAGCGGTTGTTGAGGTTTCACCACAGTGCAACGCCGTCAAAATGTAGGCTTTACAATCTTGACCAGTATTATTAATCAATGAACCTGAACACCAGCCAGCGCCATCAGGTGCAACTACCGAAATGCGCACTACTCCTCGCTTTTCGTCTTGCCAGTTGTTACCTTCCGAACAATTAACATCTACCTCGCAAGGTTCAGAGTTTTTAGCTAATGGATGATCTACGAAGCGATAAACATAGCCCACTTTTTCAATAGAAATAATTCCTTCGCCGCGAACAGCCGCAGGTTCGTAATATTCTAAGATAGAAGTTTCACCTCTTACATTAGCTGATGCAAAAACACCACTTTCTTTATTATTTAAACTAGAAAATGCACCTAAGACGTGGGTTTGCGCTGCATTGTAGATAAAGAAACGGCTATCGGTGGGTAAATAAAAGTTGTCGTAAAGTAAATTTAACGCCAGCGCTTTTTTTCCTGTAATCTGCAATCGCCACACTCGATCGCCATTAGGTAATTCTGTCCACTCACCACTATTGTTTAGATCTATCGACACATTCTCCCAGACGGCATAGCGAGTGTATTTACCTTGCCGGTCACGCTGAATGTCTTCCGCTTGGATAAGCTGTAAATCAGGGGTATTGATTTGAATAGCACTTAGCTGTTTGGATGAGAAAACATCTGGATAGAGAAAACTATATGGTTCACCCCCGATAGATTGTTGGGCATTTAAGGTGGAAATTAAGCAGAAAGTAAAAACGAGTAAAAAGGAGATAGATCGATGAAATGTAAATTTGCTTGGAAACATGGTTCAGGTTTTAGAAGATATATAGAATAAAGTTGGCTTATAGGTTATCAATGTTCAATTTAGATAATTAGTAGTATATATTATTTAGCATTTATAGCAACTACCGTTTCTATTATAGAAACCTGCGTTTTTTTTATATAAGCAGGTTGACAGCTTTAATCAATCAACCTAATAATTACAACTATCTGATTATCAGGGTGAATTTCTTCATCCAATCATTCACAAATTCTATCATTGTACTGAATAGATTTGTTCGGAGTTATAATTTAAGTCAAATATATTCTATCAATATTCATATATTCAAATATTCAAATACAAATTTATTTAAATATAATTTTTATCTAAAATATTATCAACTCATTCACTTTGGCATAAACATTGCAATTTATATTAATGTGTGTAAGTTTTGGTTAAAGAATTGTAAGATTCGTTTTTTTTGACGCTCGCGGGAAGCCGCGAGCATTTTTTTTGCCCTGAATCAAAAAGCATAACAATACTATTGTCAATCCCGTAACATCATTCGCAATTGATTCGTATTTGTGGTGGAATAAATCAGTAGAAAATCATATCTTCGTATTTCCACAAACAGGCAGCAAGTGCAGCGAATCAAGATGACCACAGAGCGGGAATATCCGGTTTTTATTGTACCGGAAGAGCTAGATGACTACTTGAGTCATGGGTGGTATCGTATGGGGCAAGCTATCTTTACTTGTCATTTTTTATGGTTTGGAGAAAAACTATACTCCGCTATTTGGTTGCGGCTTCCACTGCTTACCTTTCAATTTAGTAAAGGTCAACGCAAATTACTCCGCCGCAACGCACAGCGATTTACG
>JBGCES010000190.1:0-3644 GCA_045106545.1 Saprospiraceae bacterium | reverse complement strand
TGTCCTTGCACTCATGGTCGCGTGGATTATCTATGCCCACCTTTCTACGGGAACACCTTTTGGAATGGAGGAGATGGAATTGATTGAGCAGCCGCAGCCAAAGTAGAGGAAGTTTTGGGTTTTGGATATGGAGTTTTGAGTTGGGGCAACTCACTTGAGACTATTACCATAACTTTCATCAGACTACCTTTGCGCAACCTTCAAACCACATCAAACCACTTTCAAACTACTTTTTTTTATGCAATTCTACAAATACCAAGGCACCGGCAACGATTTCGTCATGATTGATCAACGTGATCAGCAATACCTCACGCGCGCTGATGTAGCTACCGTCCGTCAACTTTGCGACCGTCGCTTTGGCATTGGCGCAGACGGCTTGATTTTATTACAAAATCATCCCGATTACGACTTTGAAATGGTCTATTTTAATTCAGATGGCAATGAGAGTTCGATGTGTGGCAATGGGGGGCGTTGTTTAGTCGCTTTCGCTAATTTTTTGGATGTGCCTGCAAAAGATAGGAGGTATCTAGAAGATACCTCCTATCTCAAAACATATACTTTTCTTGCTATCGACGGCGCACACGAAGCCACGATCAACACTGCTGGCAATTGGGTAGAACTCAAAATGACCGACGTATCCCAAGTCGAATGTGGCAACGATTTTTACTATCTCAATACGGGTTCGCCGCACTACGTTCGTTTTGTCGATGATTTAAAAAATGTCAACGTTGTCGCGGATGGTCGCGCCGTGCGCTACAACAACCGCTTCGCTGCGGTCGGTACAAACGTTAATTTTGTGGAACAAACCGCACATGGCATCAGCGTACTGACTTACGAACGGGGAGTAGAAGACGAAACCCTCAGTTGTGGAACGGGTGTAACCGCTGCCGCAATTGCGCATTATTTGCAACAAGAAAAACAAGTAGCAACCGAAGTGCCCATTCGCGTAAAAGGTGGCGAATTGAGTGTACGCTTTGCGCCGCAAGGAGAAGGTTTTGTGGATATTTGGCTGTGTGGCCCAGCGGAGCGGGTTTTTAGTGGGGAAGTGGATATTCAATGTAAAATTTAAAATGTAAAACCGCAAAATGTAAAAGTTACACGTCACGGTTCGAATCGCGACGTGTAACTTTTACATTTTGAATTTAGTCTTTTACATTTTACATTAAAACGTCCATCCACCGTTTTAAAAACTACTATTCTCTCCACCACTTTTCTGATCTTGATTACGCACTTTGCTTCGTCGCGTTTGGCTTTTGAAATCAATCTGTCCAAACTTATGACTCAGACTGATGCCAATACTCCGAAATGGAATAGAAAAACGACTCGTCTGAAAGAAATCAGCGCCGCGTAATTCTCCTTCAAATACTTTATCGCCTACGAATGGTTCTACTGCACGAATACCGATTTTAGTGCGTTCCGATACGTCCCAATTTCCACCCATACTCAAAAGAGAGAAGGAAGGATTTGTTCCTTGTAAAGTTTGGCGTGGACCGTTTAATAATCCGAAAAATTCGATGGTGAATTTCTCACCCAATTTCAACGAGCCACTCATATTTCCACTATAATTAAAAGCCGTTCGCTCCAATGGTTCGCCTTGAAAAGTACCTTGTCCGTTATACAATCCGCCATTGAAACTACCACGCAGCGTCAGTATCTTTTTGATGGTAAACGAGGTGAACAAATTGGCTCCATAAACTTGACTCGTCCCGATATTTAGAAAAGTCGTTTCGCTCGCTACGCCGTCATTTGCTACGGTCAGAAAACGCTCGATTAAGTCGCGGGTATCGCGGTAATAAGCAGCGGCATTGACGACTACGCCTTTTACGTAAGTATTGTAAGCCAACTCGTATTGCTGTACGCGTTCGGGTTCTAAACTGGGATTGCCGACCGAGATATTATTGGGGTCGCCGATATTGGTAAACGGATTGATAAAGAAGATACTCGGACGCTGAATCCGTTGATTATAACTCAACTTCAACCCACTAAAACGTGATAGTTTATAGTTTAAAATGACGCTGGGTAAGAGGTTTTGATAGTCTTGTTGAAAGCTTGGTTGTTCCGATTCAAAATCGCCGCGAATATCCGTATATTCATAACGCGAACCTGCCACTAAACCCCACTTTTCTGCGAGTTGCACATTGAAGCTAAGGAAACCCGCGTAGATGTCCTGATCGTAAAAGAACAAGTCGGTAAAGTCTGGCAGCACTTCATAATTACCGACATCAGACAGCCGTTGCTGCGTCTGATAATCGCTATCAATCCGTCGCAAAATCGACTTAACGCCCGTTTCCATTTTTAGCTTATCGCTAAACGGATGCACGTAATCAACTTGAAACGTATATTCTAAATTTAAACCATCATTGTTGTTAATAAAATCCTCTTGGTAGCGCTCGATTGAACCTTGCTGCTCGACTTGATTATTAGCCCGACTTTCGTTGCCACTAATTTGAAACGCAAAAATCAATTCCCGATCCTTTTGGTCGGGAAAGGTTTTACGATAATCCAACGTGCCGTCAAAACCACTACGCGAAGACTCTAAATCGCTCAGGCGAGTGAAATTTAATACTTCCGCAAATTCCGAATTTGGATCGTTGGTCGCGTCCAATACGCCAGTGGTATTTCCTTCATTAAAACGGTCAAATTGGTTGAGTCTAAAGTTCGCATTTAAGCTATTGTAAGCATTAAAATCGTAGAATGCGCCACCCGAACCATTCAGTCCCAATACCCGATTGCCATTGATACCTGTTTGCGATAATTCGCGAATCGTCGCGCCGCTATCATCAAAATCTTGTCTTAAAAAATCAGAATCGCCATCGCGCTGCCAACTCCAAAAACTCCCCAGTCCGCCATTAATCCCAAAGCGTCCAAACAATGCATTGATATTCAAACCCGCATTATTTTGTCGCGTTCCGATACTCGTCCGCGCTGTCCCTGTAAAGCCTTGTGCTTCTTTCTTTTTGGTGATAATATTGATAATGCCACCCGAACCTTCGCCGTCGTAACGCGCAGAAGGCGTCGTCACGACTTCCACCGATTTAATCTGATCACCAGGAATGGATTGCAGCGCATCCGCTACCGAACTCGCAAAAATCGTGGAAGGACGACCGTTGATTAAAATCTGCAAATTGGAAGAACCACGCAGGCTCACATTCCCTTCTAAATCGACACTAAGCAACGGTACTTTACGCAGCACATCCGCCGCATCGCCACCCGCATTGGTGGCATCTTGGTCGGCATTATAGACCAACTTATCAATCCGATTTTCAATCACACTTTTTTCACCTACGACCTCTACTTCACTCAACGCCACCGCATCGGGCGATAATTGAATGCTTTTCAAATCCAAATCAGGATTTTTCGGTGTCGTCTTTACATCAGTAATCGCCAATTCCTCGTAACCCAAAAAATTAATGCGCACCATATACGCGCCTGCATCAATATTATTCATCCGAAACGTCCCATCGGGTTCGGTCACTGTCCCGTTTACCTGCGAGCTATCTTTGGGATTTTCCAACACAATCGTCGCAAATTCCACGGGTTGCCCCGTTTGCGTATCGACGACTTTTCCTTTGATATAACCTTTGATTTTGGCGGCAGGTTTTCCGTAGCTACCGCCACCTCGCGATGGACGTTGCGCGATGGCA
>JBGCES010000019.1:0-1798 GCA_045106545.1 Saprospiraceae bacterium | reverse complement strand
GTAACCGATGCCTTCCATCGCCGCTTTTGTAATTACTGCGGCGTGGGCCGTATCGTAGGCCATGCGCTGACGGTCGATAAATCGCCCTGCGAGTAATTCAAAGCCCATCATTTCTACATATTCGGGCGTGACCGAAGAATTTAAACACATGAAACCTTGATCGCGTGTTTGCCCTTCTTTGAAATAGAAATACGTATTGGGATTGTCTTTGCCAGGATAATTGGATGTACCGCCAGCGGCATTCACATTGGGATTTTGTAAAAGCGTTTGACGTAAATTATCATAATTATCTTGCGCTGGAGCAGATTGCAATGGAATCACCACTTTGGCAGTTGGGTTGAAACCAAGTGCTTTATTTTGAATAAAATTCATCTGCTCGTTAATGATGAGAACGCCTTGAATCAAGGCTACACCAATCAAAAATTGCAAAACGACCAAACCGCGCCGAATCTGTTGCCCCGATAATTGATTTGAAAAATTATTACGGAAAATTTTGACGGGTTGGAAAGATGATAAATACAATGCGGGATAACTCCCCGCTGCCAACGTTATGGCAATAATAAAGACCACAGCTAATGGCAATAGTTGCAGCAAATCGAAATTTAATTCATTGATTATCAATTGATTAAAATAGGGTAGTGCAAGCCAAATAATTATACCTGCCAACGCCACTGCAATCGTAGCGTAAACCATCGCTTCGCTAAAAAATTGCGCCATGAGCGACTTCCGATCTGCGCCTAAAACTTTGCGTACGCCCACCTCACGTCCGCGAACGGTCGCCTTCGCAGTTGCCAAATTCATAAAATTAATACAGGCAATTAGTAAAATAAAAGCGGCGATCACACTCAACATATAAATCGAATTTCGACTTCCTTTTTGTCCAAACCAGCGACTCGGCACTTCTGGATCGAGATAGATATCGCTCACTGCTTGTAAAAAATGCCCTTTTTCAATACCCACTTCCGCCAGTTGCGCCCCAGCGTATTTATCCAGCCAAGCGGGGAATTTCGCATCGAGATCAGCAGCGTTAGCATTGGGTGCTAATTTCACGAAAGTGTAATAAATATTCATCCCTGCCCATTCGTTAATCTCGTAATAATGCTGTCCGATGATTCCACCGCGACTAGCGGCATAAAATCCAGCTTGTAAGTGAGAAGGATAAGTTTCTTCATTAAAAATACCCGTCACTTGGTAGGGCGATTCACCAAAAATGCAATTCAATTGGAGCGTTTTTCCAACTGGATTTTCGTTGCGAAACAATTGCTGTGCCATCGTTTTACTTAAAACAATGCTACTCGGCTGGTCCAAAACGGTCGTTGGATCACCGTCGATTAAATCGTATGTGAGTAGTTCAAAAAAGTTGCTATCGACAAAGGCAGCCCGTTTTTCAATGGCGAATTGATCTTGGTATTTTACAACAAATTCTTCTGCATTTGGTACTTTATACATGCGCGTTGCTGCTTCTACTTCCGCAAAGTCTTCTACTATTTGCTTCGCTACGGGCGAAGAAGAACCAGGTCTTTTCGTCGCATTTCCATCAATTACCCACGACGTATTGACGCGGTACAATTGATCCAGATCTGCATGGTGTTGATCGTAACGCAATTCACCCTGAACATACAGCGTGATCAGTAAGCAAACCGCTACACCCACGGCAAGACCGATGATATTGATAGCGGCATAGCCTTTGAATTTTGTGAGATTGCGCAGGGCAATTTTTAAATAATTTTGAAACATAGTAGGAGGACAGACATTCCTGTCTGTCAATTTTTTAGTGAATGGATTGTGGAGGACAGAC
>JBGCES010000189.1:0-3266 GCA_045106545.1 Saprospiraceae bacterium | reverse complement strand
ATAAATTTCTGAATAAAAACCATTCATTCAAGAAATTAATCATTTGAAAAATCGGGAAGTTATTTTTTAACGGTTACTTAGCAACGTATTATTTACCTACGTAGTTTTGTGGGCTAATCGCTTTTAATTCGGCGATTATCGCTTCGCTTACCGCTAATCCATCAATAAATTGGTGAATATCTGCTTGAGTGACGACAGCCTTACCACGAGTTAACGCTTTCAGTGCCTCGTAAGGCTGTTCGTATCCTTCTCGACGCAGAATGTTTTGTATCGCTTCGGCAGTGACCATCCAATTATTCTCTAAGTCTGCTTCTAGTTTACTCTCATTCAATAGTAATTTTCCAAGCCCTTTTTTGATGCTTTGTAAGGCAATTATCGTATGTCCAATGGGCACGCCTACATTGCGAAGTACCGTTGAGTCCGTCAAATCTCGCTGTAAACGTGAAATCGGTAACTTTTCCGATAAGTGATAGAATATGGCGTTGGCAAAACCTAAATTTCCTTCCGCATTCTCGAAATCAATCGGGTTGACTTTATGTGGCATTGCAGAAGAACCCACTTCTCCTTTTACGACCTTTTGTTTAAAATAGTCCATAGAAATGTAGGTCCAAATATCTCGACAAAAGTCAATTAGGATCGTATTGATGCGAGAAAGGGCATGAAAAGTTGCGGCGAGATTGTCGTAATGCTCGATCTGAGTGGTAAATTTAGAACGTTCTAATTCTAAATAACCATGTACAAAGTTGTCGCCAAACTGATGCCAATCACGGTCGGGATAAGCAACATAATGGGCATTGAAATTTCCAGTTGCGCCGCCAAATTTAGCTTTGGAAGCGATTCCTCTCAGTTGCTTCATTTGTACTTGAATCCGCTCAATAAAAACCTGTATTTCTTTTCCTAATCTGGTAGGAGAGGCGGGTTGTCCGTGCGTCCGTGCTAACATAGGAATGGATCGCCATTCATCCGCTAATTGTTGTAAATGGTCGTTAACTTCCTGATAGTGAGGGAAATATACTCTTTCTAATGCATGTTTGAGCATCAGCGGCGTTGCGGTATTATTGATGTCTTGTGAGGTTAAGCCAAAATGGATGAATTCTTTGTATTCACTCAACTCCATCACGTCAAAACATTCTTTGATAAAATATTCTACGGCTTTCACATCATGATTAGTGATGCGCTCGGTTGCTTTGATTTTTTCCGCATCAGCGAGTGAAAATTCGGTAGCAATTTTGCGCAAAGCGGCAAACTTTTCCTGATCAAAATCTGCTAATTGTGGCAGTGGCAATTCACAAAGTGCAATGAAATACTGAATTTCAACATACACTCGATATTTTATCAAAGCAAACTCGGAGAAGTAATCTTGTAACGCTTTAGTTTTCGCTGCATAGCGACCGTCAATGGGAGAAATAGCTTGTAACATAATCGAAGCACAGATTTGATGAAAAAGTATAGATGATTCTGTAGTTGAATGAGTATATTTAGTTGATAAGGTTGATAAGTTGACTCCGTTTCAGTCTAGTTTTTTAATCAACCAATTATCGTTACTTATCAATGCATAGTTAGCAATGCGAGTCCAATTCCAACGAGGATAGCACATAATTTCTGCCAAGAGATTCGGTGATGATGCGTATCATCGGTTTCAAACAAAATGGTAGTGGCAATGTGTAGAAACGAGCCAACGACGATTGCCATGATTCGATTCAAAACGGCACCTTCGGGAGCAATTAGAGCAGAAGTAAACGCACCGAGTGGCGACATCAAAGCGAAAATAACTAGACAGCCTAAGATGAATTTACGGCTAAAATCGGAGCGCAAAAGTAGCAAACCCAATGCAAAAGCAGCGGGAATTTTATGTAATATTATACCGTAGAATAAGTGTAAGTGATCGCCCGATTCATGAACACCGTGACTATGGTGGTGCATATCGTGATAGTTGCTCAGTGGAAGCCCTTCCATGAACGCGTGTAAACACAAGCCGAGCATGATTTGTATTGCAAAAGAGGGTTTTGCACTCTTGTGCGCATGAATATGACCATGTTCTACGCCCTGTGATAATCTTTCCAATAGTAATTGGATAAAGAAACCACCTAAAATCCAGACTCCAATATTTGATTCGGGCTGAAAAAATACACTCGGTAATAAATGTAAAACTGTAATACCCAGCAAATACGCTCCACTAAAGGAGAGCACAATTTTTAAAATACTTTTCTTATTCTTTTGTATTTGTAATGCAATTAATCCACCTGCGAGGACAGAAAGAAAAAGAATAAGATATTGCCAAAGCGTCATAAGTTCTTGATTGGTAATTTTTTAATCCAAATGATTAAAGTTGGTTGTTTATTCTTGCCTTTTGTAAATGCCACAAAGTTGCAAATAGTTTAAATTCTAGACAAGAGTAAAAATGAAAAGAGGTTACTTCAATCTGAAATAACCTCTTCCAATAAGTTTTCTTCTTAGCTGTTCTTAAATGTTTGTCTAATCTTAATGTCGTTTAGCTGAATAAGTAAAAATTAAGTCGTTATTGTTGTTTTTCTAAAAAAAAATATAAAAGCTGAATATTATATTAGTCATTCATAGTCATCTTAATCTTCTTTTCCAAGTCCACTACCGTTTCCTTAAACGGCACATCTGTTTCCATCAAATCCTGCACAGTTTTGCAACTATAAATAACCGTACTATGATCTCTTCCTCCGAAATTTTCGCCGATAGCTTTAAGCGATTTATCCGTTAGTTTTTTCGCTAGAAACATCGACAATTGTCTTGCGACTACGATATTGCGTTTCCGCGTTTTACCAGCAAGTTTTTCTACCGGAACATCGAAGTGATTCGCGACTTGCTTTTGGATATAATCAATCGTAATTTCTTTATTGATTTGTTTAACGAAGTTTTTAATAACTTCTTTCGCTAATTCAATATCAATTTCGCGGCGATTCAGCGATGATTGCGCAATTAAGGAAATTAGAACACCTTCCAATTCACGGATATTATTTTTGATGTTGTAACATATAAATTCCGATACAGAAGGAGAAATGCTAACGCCTTCGCGTCCCATTTTTGATTGGAAAATAGCCATCCGAGTTTCCAACTCTGGAATTTGCAAATCGGCGGATAAGCCCCATTTGAAACGCGAAATTAAACGCTCTTCCATACCATCCAAATCTTTAGGAGGACGGTCACTCGTTAATATAATTTGCTTACCACTCTGATGCAATTGATTAAAAATATGAAAGAAGATCTCTTGGGTCTTTTTCTTATTTTCTAAAAAT
>JBGCES010000188.1:0-8662 GCA_045106545.1 Saprospiraceae bacterium | reverse complement strand
TACACCTGGTTGAAGATACCAATTGAGATAAGTGTCTTTAAAATTAAATCCATTTTCTTCGGTAGATGATCTTTCTAAATTCACCTCCAAACCTGTTCCGATAAACCACCTATTGGGCTGCAAATAATGACGAACTTCTAGACCTAGTGTCGTATTATTAAAGCGAGACGTGAGGGATTCAGCTAAATTGACTTGCTTATTTCTAGTTTGATCAAACGCAAAGGAAGTATTAATCAACCATTGTGGATGAAGGAAAATACCTGCACTTTAACTTGATTCCCGCTGTTTGATTTCCGAATCATTATCTTGATAATCAACTCTGAATCGACTAAAATTGCTGTTTAACAAAAACGACCCTGATTGAATTTGAGCAGACAGAAAATGAGGAAGACAAAGCAAGATGGTAAAAATAGTTTTGGTCATTTTTCATTGATTGGAATAAGAAGATTGCTGGTTTTTATAGATTATTTTAAATTCATAAATATCTCTTTCTATCGAAATACCAAAGCGCAGCGATTCTCTACCGATTCTAAACAGCCATGGTACAGTTTTAAACAAGTGAAAGATTCTACACCATAACGCGCCCATTTTTCAGTTCCTTCTCCCTGTGATTCAGCTGCATCGTATAAGTCAATGTCTGTGATTTCGCGATTTAAATCTAGTTCTAACCACTTGGCTAATTCGCGTAACTCTTCCAATAGCCGATAGGAAGAACCAATAAATCCACCTGATAAATCACTATTTTCTGTTACGATAACGCGCTGGAAGTCAATCGGCAGGTAAAACCCGTCTGTATCGCTATGAATAATCAGGTGTTCAAACGGAAATACCCGCTTTCGCGTCAACACTTGTTTGAGAAGGGTAGAAGTATCACCACTGAAATAATTTTCAAAATACTGAATCAAAACAGGATCACTACTTGCTTGCCAATCGCCTGGGCTGGGCAATGACTTATGCGAATTTACGTGCGCCGCTAATCGCCTTAGATAGTGCAAACCAGAGTAGCCATACATATCGGTTGTCCATTGTCGGTCAGTCGATAGATCAGTTGGTTCGGTGAACTGATGTGTTACGCCTTTGCGCTGTAGATATGATGCAGCGGCTTTGATTTCTTTTTGATATAGTAGAAATTGGTCTAAATCGTTATTGTGTAAAGTGGAAAGTATGCCCGTTTGTAATGCCAGACCCATAAGTTGAATTTGAATATATGAGAGGCAAAAATAAGTAAGTTAGTAGAGAGATCCGCGTAGAGCGAGGTGAGATCTTGTCCATTTTTATAAATAGAAAAGGTGGTTTTTTTTGAAAATGTTGCCTTTTCATTTCTTTGATTTTCTTTTCTTCCGCTAAAACGGGCGTTTCAAATAGTATTATGGTCATTTCACCAAACAAAGTTGCCAAAAGGTAAAACTGCCCTTATCTTGCAATCGAATTCAACATTAAAGATGAGTTCTTAGTCAAAAAAACTTGTGGTAATAAAGGGGATAGCGAAGGTCAATCGAATTATTTCGGTTGACCTTCTGTTTTTTTGGTAGAGACGTTATATATAACGTCTACAGGTATTAACTATGCGAAATTTACCCATTTAATTCCCAATCAACTGAAACAAGCTCGAATCTGACTCCGCCGATCGTCCTCGCGCATAATTAGTCAATGCTTCAATTTCTGATTTGACTGCTGGCAATTCGCTCTCCATGACCGTCTTTTCTTCTCTACTTACGTCACTAGCAACTACATTTCTATCCAAAGAAGGCTTCACATTCACCTTGCGTGGCGTACGTTTTCGTTGCACAGGAAATTGCGCAATTGCCGTATCGCTATTCATTTGCTGCTTCACTTGAATTGTATCTGCTTTCTTTTCTTCATACACCGTATCCACTTGATAAACATACACCTTTTCGGGCGTAGCTGCCATTTTTATGATCTCAACTGGTCGTTGCCAATTAAAATAAAAGAGCAAAGCAAATGCACCCAAAGCCGTTTGCCACAAGGGAATTTTATAATTAAAAACGGCTTGCCACCAAGTCGGCTGCGGAGTTGCTGTAGCGGTTTGCCACACGTGATCGAGGTGGTTTTGTAAACGGCTTTCGATGCCTGCATCTGGTTTGGGAACATCCTGTAAAGCCGCTTTCCCTGTGTCTAGTAGCAAATGCATTTGTGCATATTCTTCCTCCGTAATATGTTGTAATACAAACATTTGATCCGCTGCGCTAAGCTGCGCAAAAGATTGGGTTTGTAATAAAAGTTCTAACCTTTCAGTGAACATATGCATTGATTTTTATTGCCAATTAAATTTTTTATTTGACGCTAACTTTATTCCGAAATGCTGCGTATTATTTTTGATTATTTCGGCTTATGAGTGACATTAGACCTACTTGAATCATAAAAATCTGCGTCTATCTGCGTCAAAAATTTATTCGTTTTCATAACTTCCGTTATCAAAAACGTGCGCTGCCAGAAAAGCAGCGGACGTTACTAACGCGGCTGAAACACCGCGAGTTTTTTCGCTAGCTTTTTAAGAGTATAAAACAGCCGCGATTTCACCGTTCCTTCGGGACATTCTAATATTTCGCTGATCTGTTTAATACTCAATTCCTCCTGATAACGCAGAATAAAACACTGACGCGGAATCTCGTCTAATTCCGCCACTGCGCGTTCTAAACATTTGACAAACAGCGCGTTATCCATGTTTTCAGAAAAGAGATTTGTACTTATCAATTCGGGCATTTCGTTGGTAAACTGATACCGACCGTGCCGTCGATATTCGTTTTTACACATATTGCCTGCTACGGTATAAACCCAAGTCGTAAACTTGCGTTTAGGGTCGAAGTAATGCGGTTTTTCAATGATTTTCATAAACAACTCCTGCGTGAAGTCATTCGCTTTTTCTTCATTTTGCCACAGCATCCGATAGAAATAACGAAAGACCTTATCGGAATAACGCCGATAAAGTTCCGTAAATGCTGCTTGATCTTTCTGCTGGATCAATTGCATTAATTCCTCGTCCGTCTGGGAGCACAGGTTTTTAACCTGTGGACGCTTCGCACGCCGAAAGAGTGACAAATGAATTGGGTTTTATTGGTTTGAAAAATGAAATTTGAACGTTGTTCAGGTATCGGATACATCCAATATATCTGATCTCTAATTTAGGTAATTATCACAGGTTAAAAACCTGTGCTCCATTACTCAATGATTTCCATAAAAACGCGAAAACCCACTGCTGGACTACGTTCCGTATAGCGTTTAACCGAAGTCAAAGTGGCTTCCTGTGGAGTATCTTCCCAGCTACCGCCGCGCGCGATGCCAGCCTGTTGCACCATTTCTGCTACATTTCCGATGGTATTATAGAGTTTTATATCATTTGGAAAATAAGCATCTACCTTGACGGGAAAAAAGCCACCATCCTGAGAAGTTGCTTTCGTAGGTGAATCACAATCATCGCAAGGTGCTTGATCACTGACGTAGAAATTTGCTAAGTAGCACCCCTTCATATTGACGGGTTTTGCACCTGCTTCGTTTACTTTATCCCAAGAATAAATATTGCTATTTTGTTGTCCTTTGGCGGCAGTAACCCATTCCGTTTGAGTTGGTAAGCGAAATTTCACTTTTTTAAACTTCTTGCGCTTATCTATGGACTGATTATATACCTCCGTCATCCAATCACAGTAAGCGAGCGCAGCGGCTTGCGTGATATTTTGAACGGGCGCGTCTGCCGAATCTGGATGGCCATTGGGAAATATATCTTTATCTGATAATTTTTGAAACGCAGTGGGTAATAATGTACGCCAATCCGTTGCTTGGATTTTGCAAGTTTCCAATAAATCGAAGCGACGATTTTTAACCAAATCAATTAAAAATGCTTCATATTCCTTATTGCTTACTTCGGTAGTATTGGCGTATAAGCTACCTTGGACAGGGACTAGACTTTTCTCTAAATTTTTAAAATTAATCCCAGAATCAATCGGTTCAACGGGCGCGTTTTCCGCAAAATAATCACGTACACTTTTCAAACGTTTTCCGCTTTCCGCAATGCCTAAAGTTAATTGTTTAATCTCGTTTGCAGCTTGTAGGTCGCCACTCGTTTTATAATGCTCGTAGAGTGTAATTAATGGCGGTAGATAGTTTAAATTGATTTGATTGACGACAGAAATGCTCGTATCATTTTGCAGATTGATGTGCAAATAATCGGTCATAAAACGGTTTTCAAAGTTGTTTTTCAAAACGGCAACATTATCGAACGTTTTATTAGAAACTTTAAATGCCAATCCCGTCAAGTACAATTGATCGCCGAATTGTTGCTGCAATTGCGAGCCACTGGTAATCGCTAAATATAACGGACGCTTGGCGTGTTTAGCTAAAAACTGAATGACATCTACCTGCTTGTTTTGTGAACTTGCTTTCGTTACGAAAGGTTCTTTGATGCCTAATTCTTTGATAATCAGTTTAGTATAATCGGGCAAGTTTGCCAAAAGGTGAATGTTAATCGCCCGTACATCTTTACGAATTCCTTTCACATCTTGTAGCAACCAAATCGGATAAGTATCATTATCACCGGCCGTCAGCACGATTGCATCTTCTTCTAAAGACATCAATAAATTATAATTCCAGTGCAATAAACCACCAGAATAAGTACCGCTATCATACCATTTTTTATTAATCGCTTTTACGCCTTCGCGATCCCCTCTAAATTCGTAATCACCGATTAAACCATGATATGCTTCGTAGCGATGCGGCGCGAGATAGTGCGCTTTGAGTAAATGTTCCGTGCCTTTATCTGTCCACGCATTTTCTAAATACGACATATAATGCCCTTCAAAAGTTAAGGGTATAACTTTCATTGCTTCGTCGTAAATTTCCGTCAAGTTAAACGGTTTAATCGTATTTTTAGTCAACGAATTGGCATAACGTGCCGCCTTATAATAGTTAAACCAACCCGTCGGATTTTGTGGACGTTCGGTTAATTCCGCTTTCCACAATTGCCCTTGTTGTAAGTAATAATCGACGGACATTTGTTTACGTGCCATTGGAAAAATACGCTCAGGGGGCGTGGCAGATAAGTCCTGTATGAAACCAGAAAGTATGAGAATAAGAATGTAATAATATAAACGTTGCATGATGATTGCGGTTTTGATTTGATGGGTTATACACCGCGATTAGCATGGGGTTCAAATAGACGGAATTTTTTTCACATTAATTTATTATCAGCATCGTTTCTTGCAAAGAACCTTTATTTCAGTTATCTTGTTTTATCATTACTCACAAAATGTACGTGTTGCGAAACAATATTTATGGATAATCTAGTAGTGAATAATTACCTTTCAATTATTGAACGTCTTGACCTAGAGACAAGATTAATGTTATTATCTGCATTAACTGAAAATATAAGAGTATCGGTCAAAAAAACTAATACAAGTAAATTGGAGTTACTTCATCGGTTGTACGGTTCTTGGAGTGATGTGGATGAATCAATTATTGAAGATATTTACAGTCACCGTTCTATTCCCGCACGAGATATAACCTTTGATTAACTATGAAATACCTCCTTGATACCGATATCTGTATCTTCTATTTCAAAGGAAGATTTAATTTACATCAAAAAATAGAAAGTATTGGTATAGAAAATTGCTACGTTTCTGAAATAACATTACTTGAGCTTACCTATGGAGCATACAACAGCTCCCTTTTTGAT
The DNA here is from genome assembly GCA_045106545.1 of Saprospiraceae bacterium. Classification (GTDB taxonomy): domain Bacteria; phylum Bacteroidota; class Bacteroidia; order Chitinophagales; family Saprospiraceae; genus JBGCES01. The sequence continues at coordinate 2,976 of JBGCES010000188.1, read as the reverse complement.
AAACACATGAGTGAAGTTTACTTGTTAGAAGAATTGTTTAATATTCTACCTATTCGTACGGTGAAAGATACGTATGGAAAGGAACGCAAACGATTGAAAGACAATGGCAATTTAATTCCAAACTTTGATTTACTAATAGGCTGTACAGCTAAACATCATAACATGACTATGGTGACTAGAAACGTTCGGCATCTTAGTCGGATTGATGGTTTAAAGATTGAAAATTGGACAGATAAGGTGGATAATCAGTTTCTTTCTGCTTGATTTGAATGTTCTAAGTGTTTTTGCGAATTCCATTTCGATTAAACAACCGATTCAAATGTGTTGAAACGCCAATCAATATTGCTAATATCGGTAAAGTCGAACACAAAACTGCCGCCAGTATATTCCAGCTTTTAATTTCGTGATTCACCCAACTATTTGTCAAAGCAATTTGATTGATGGCGACGCCAAAAATAAGTGCTAGGCTACCAATAATCATCATCCATTTTGCCAAGTAGCGACAGGCAGTTTGAAAGGTATCAAGGTTAAGCCTCGAAGGTGAGATAGGTAAATTGATGCGTTTGTTAATCGCTTGTGGTGGATTGAATTTTAAGAATAAGCCATAGTAGAGTATGATAAGACCGATGATATAAGGAGTATAAATGGTAAAGTTTTCCATGGATTCATTTTTGTTCAATCTGAATTCAAAAAAGGGATAGTAGGTTGTCAAATCAAGAACGGCGCAGCGCGCCATGCTCCTTGGTAGCACATAAATATGATAAATGTTTCAGCAGCGCAGCGCGATGCCACCCTTAGTTGCTGGGAGCGTCACGCTTTGTTGCCAATTATGGATTTATTCTTTTACAACCATCTTCCTCCAATACTCGCCCCAATTTCCCAATCAAAAAATTCACATCGCGCTCCGAAAAACACATCGGCGGTTTAATCTTAATCACATTATAATCTGGTCCATCCGTACTCATCAAAATGCCTAATTCGCGCATACGGTTTGCGAGATATTTGGCTTGTTTGGCGGCAGGTGTTTTCTGGATTCGATTACTAACCAATTCAAAACCTAGAAATAAACCATGACCGCGGACATCACCAATAATGGGAAATTGAGTTTGTAACTCACGGAGTTGCTCTAATAAATAATTACCAACGGATAAGGCGTTTTGTTGTAGCTCTTCCTCTTGGATTACCTTTAAAACTTCGTGACCAATCGCGCAGGAAACGGGATTGCCACCAAAGGTGTTAAAATACTCCATGCCGTTCGCGAAAGCATCCGCAATTTTACGCGTCGTGACCACTGCGGCTAACGGATGACCATTTCCAATTGGTTTACCTAAGGTGACAATATCGGGAACCACATTTTGCAATTCAAAACCCCAAAAGTGACTACCTACGCGACCAAAACCGACTTGCACTTCATCCGCAATGCATAAACCACCCGCTGCTCTAACTTGCTGATAAACAGCTGTTAAGTAGCCATCGGGTAGTACGATTTGCCCGCCACAACTAATAATACTTTCACCAATAAAACCTGCTAAGCCGCGTCCTGCTGCGTGGATTTTTTCAATTTGTTCACCGACGTGCGCTGCGTATTGCTGTCCTGCCGTTTTAGGATTTTGGTATAAACCACGATAGGTGTCAGGTAGGGGAACGATATGCGTTTGGTCGGGCGATCCTTTGCCGCCTTTGCCATCAAATTTATAACTACTTACGCCGATTGTACCGCCCGTATTACCATGATAACCAATTTGAATGGCGATCATATCGCGTTGTTGGGTGTAGGTTTGAGCGATGCGAAGGGCGAGTTCGTTCGCTTCGCTACCAGAGTTGACGAAGAAAACGACGTCTAATTCATCAGGAAAAGTAGCGAGTAAATCAGCGGCGTAATTGGTAATATTCTGATGTAAATAACGGGTGTTGGTATTTAAAACGCCCGTTTGTCGCTGCGCAGCGCGCACAACGCGGGGATGTTGATGTCCGACGTGCGGGACGTTGTTGCAAGTGTCTAAATAACGTCGTCCTTCGTGGTCGTACAAATATTGACCGTAGCCGCGAACGATGTGGAGTGGGCGGTCGTAAGTTAAGCTGAGGTTTTTAGCGAAATGTTGTTTGCGAGCGTGCGAAATTTCTGACGCTGAAAGACGCTGAGGATGCTGATTTTTTATGTTTTTATAATCTTTTTGCAAAAAATCGGCGCTGATCCGTTCAAATCCGTTCGATCCGTGTTCCCATCCTGTCAACACAGCAGGCGGCGGCGGGCAAGTACTCAACCATGTCTGCGCTTCCGATGGAAATGCCACGCCAGGGTAGTCGCCCGCTTTTTCAAATAAATTCAAAATAATCTGAAAATGTAGATGCGGTGACCAGTTTCCATTGATTGGGAAATCGCCGATTTTACAAAATGGCTGCCCACGTTCAATCGACATTCCGACTGTTAAATCATCCAATGAATCTAAGGTCAAATGACCATAGAGTGTATAAAAAGTAAGTTCCTCCGAGACCTGATGTTCTAAAATAATCGTTGGTCCATAATCGCAATCGGCGGCGTTATTTTGAAAGCTGTGAACCGTTCCCGCTAAGGGCGCGAAAACGGGCGTTTCGGCGGCAGTCCAAATATCCAAACCGAGGTGCTGCGTCCGCCACATTGGTCCATTATTACCTTCTACTAAATAAGCATCGGTCGTATAAAATGGGCGGACTTCTGCGTAGCCACCTACGCCAATTTCTAGTTCATGATCTTCTAAAAGGCGCGTGACCGTTTTATGAAATGCATTGACCGTCGAAAAGTTAGCATTATTGCCCAAATCTAAACTGCCGACACTCAAATCTAAGGGCAACGTTTGTTGATTTTTAAAATCAACTAATTGATGCCATTCCGTAGTACTTTTTTTAATAAAACTATTGAACGCAGCACGTTGTGGACAAGGTTCAAATCCACATACTTCACGAAACGAATAATGCACAAAATCGGGATGTAATCGA
>JBGCES010000187.1:0-20760 GCA_045106545.1 Saprospiraceae bacterium | reverse complement strand
CCGTTACTCGCGCCACAAGTCGCATCATTTTTTGATGTTGAAACATTCAAATTTCCACCACCTAAAACCTGCACATTCGTAGTAGCTGAACAGCCATTCGCATCGCTTACCGTTACCATGTAGGTACCTGCCGCTAGATTAGTCGCGGTCTGAGTCGTTTGATTATTAGCATCATTCCATTGATAAATAAAAGGAGCTGTACCGCCAGTAATATTTACGGTAGCCGTACCATTGTTTTCACCACAAGTTGCATCGTTCTTAGAAGTTGATAGTACTAAATTTCCAGTCGTCTCTACAGTACCACTTGCCACTGCTGAACAACCGGTACTATTGTCAGTAATGGTTACCGTGTAAGTACCCGCTGTAAGATTGTTAATAACTTGCGAGGTTTCATTATTATTCCATCGGTAAGCATACGAACCGCTACCGGTATCCACCACTGCCACAGCAGCACCAGAATTAGGATTTTCGCAACTCGCATCGGTAATCGTCACTTTTGCCTCAAAACTCGCTGAACCACCTACGGTTACTTGTGATTTATTAATACAGCCATTTGCATCTGTTACTTGCAAACGATAAACAGCTGGTGCTAACCCCGTAGCCATAGCGGTTGTCTGGCGAGCAAAATCATCCCACTGGTATTCATATGGCGGAGTACCACCTGTAACGGTGGCCGTAGCCGTTCCATTATTTCCGTTGTCACAACTGGCATCAGTGCTGATTAAATTTACATTTAACTCAGTTGGTTCGTCAATCATCACATTACCGATCGTTAAACAATTATTGGCATCAAAAACAGAAACAAAATATGAACCCGCAGTCAGATTAGTCGCCGTTTGCGTCGTTTGTTCAGCAGGGTCATTCCATTGATATGAAAATGGCGCTTCACCGCCCATGGCAGTCACGGTAGCGGAACCCGTATTTTGACCAAAACAATCTGCATTATTCATATTGAGTGTAAGATCGAAAGCATCGTTTCCATCTACGGTCACACTCCCCATATCGGAACAGCCATTATTGTCCGTAATCATTACTCGATAAGTACCTGCTGCCAAGTTATTGACAGACGCAGTTGTCGAGTTATTGGCATCATCCCACTTATAAATATAGGGCGCTGTTCCACCATTTACTGCTACGGAAACTGAACCGTTATTTTCATTACCGCAACCCGCATCCGTGCTACTCAAATCAAGTTGTAAAGGATTCGGTTCGTTGAGGGTTATTTGAGTAGAATTTTCGCAGCCATTATTATCAGTTACCGTAACGGCATATGTACCTGCGCTTAGATTGGTTGGATTTCCTGTATTACCAATTCCGTTGGTCCAGAAGTAATCAAAAGGCATTGCACCGCCAATCACTTGGAGGCGAATACTACCATTGTTTTGCATGGAACAACTAGGCGGCGTGGACATCACATTGATAGTCAAAGGATTACTCAACGTAATTTCTACAATATTACTCTCTCCCGTAAAAGTTACACAACCTAAACGTCGCGAGCAGCGGATATAATAAGTCGTTTCTGTGATGATTCCAGGATCGTAACTCATGTTATTGGAACCGATAATTTCTGTCCAGTTAGGACTTTCGGGAAAGAATGGTGGACCAACATTACTAGCAAACCATAAATATTCGATGTCCCCAGATCCGCCCATTGGCAGATTTACGTTTAATAGTGGTTGAGGATCGTAGGTATCGCTACAAGAGGTTTGGTCAGCACGAATCGAACCGCCATCCGTTACGTTATCACAGCAAGCGACTTCTTTAGTTACATAATTTGATTCTACTACGTAGTCATCACAGCCTGAACGCCGTGCGCAACGACGATAATAAGTGGTTTCTGTAATCGCAGGCGGATTATATGTAGGCGCATTCGTATTCATGATGGGCGTCCAAACCGAAAATTCTGCTTCTGGATCGTCGGTAGTAAAAATCCACAAATACTCTAATGTCCCAGTACCGCCAGTGGGTAAAGTGACATTTTGAATCATGGTCGGATCGAATACGGGATCATCGCATCCTCGTTCATCGCCGCTGATTTCTCCACCTTCTATTGCATTATCACACATGGTGGTTTGAAAAAATCTACCGTCGGATAAATTTAGGGAAGTATGGGCATAAGCCGAGGAGTACATAAATAAATACAACAGCAAAATCCAGCAGGTCTGTACCAGAATGGAACTAATTAAAAAATCGGTACGGGTGCGGATGTTGCCTTCCACTTGAGGTGTAAAATTTCTCATTTTCTCTTGTTTAGCGAAAGACTTCTTGAATGATGAACGATAAATGTTGAATATTCAAACTTTAACCGTCTGCTATCAAATTGTTCGTGGGATGCTTTCGCGTTTCAATAATTTGGATCTCGCCGTTCTGTTTGCAAGCCGGCAAGCCAATCAATAGTATGTTTTGAAAAATCATGAACGATGAATAATGAATTGAAGCGCAAATAGCTGATTATCAATACTTATTCATCCTTTATAGGCAAGCTGTCCGCTTAGGGACGTTCAATAGAAGTGTTAAAAAAGAAAGTTTAAAGTTGAGTTTACGTTGTTGTTTTCTGGTTTCTTTTGTAGGGTCAGGTTTACATATTAAAAATATTTGCAATTTCCTTGCCAAGAGCGGTTAAAAAGGAGGAAGATTTAATTAGAATAATTGAATAATGTAAAAGAAGCAGCACTTACGTACTACCTCATAGATACATAATCTGATGGAATCACATTTTTTCCATAAACCCACCAGCATACCCTAATTTTCCTTTTGTAGCCTGCTTTAGAATGCTTACCTTTGCACCGCTAAAAAACCAATGGGCGGTATATACATTGTTAAGATTAGATTCAAAGTGTTTCCTATCATAGCCAAAAAATATTTCCCATTTTATCACTTTCCGAGTTGGTTAACGTATCTTTAAAATTAAACTTTCGTAATAATGATACTGTTGGAGAGAAGTAAAAACAGCAGGAAAGTAGGCACAAATTAGACTATGAAAAAGATTGAATTAGATATAGTGGCGTTGTCACACAGTGTTACCCAATCACATAATTACGCAGTAGTATTAGGTGAACAAGACGGTAGTCGGCGGTTACCGATTGTGATCGGAGGTTTTGAGGCACAAGCGATTGCAGTGGCGATGGAACGAATGGCTCCTAATCGTCCATTGACGCATGATTTATTTAAAAATGCGTTGGAGACCTTTGAAATTGAGTTAAAAGAGGTAATTATTAATAATTTACTCGACGGCATTTTTTATGCTCGGCTCATCTGTATTAAAGATGGACAGTTGATCGAAATCGATTCCCGCACCTCGGATGCGTTGGCAATGGCAGTTCGTTTTGATTGCCCGATTTATACTTACGAATTTATTTTAGATGCGGCAGGAGTTGTATTGGAAGGCGAAGAGAATATCGAAGAAGAAGTGGAAGAAGAAGGAAAGCCAAGCCCTCGTCGCAAGAAAAAATCAGAACAACCAGCGTCTTTAAATTCCTACACAGTAGATCAATTAAATAATCTGCTCGAACAAGTACTAGAAAAAGAAGATTACGAACAAGCTGCAAAAATTCGAGATGAAATGGAAAGACGCCGAGAAAATGGTTGATCTAATACAAGTATAACATAGCTTCTTTATTAGAAGTATATTTAAGGGGTAACGATGAATGTCGTTACCCCTTAATTTTTTTGTTCTCCAAAAACTTTCCTTCCGTAAGTGAACCGAACTAAAAAAACCGCAACCAATAAACTTGGCTACGGTTCGACTTTACGAGTTTACAATAGTTATTTCTAGATATTTTTCAGATAAGAACGTGGCGTTTGCCCCGTAACATCCTTAAATACTTTATAAAAAGTAGATTTATTTTTAAATCCACATTGGAGTGCGACTCCAAACAAGGTTAAATTTTGCAATGCTTTATCCTTTAATTTTTCCTGAACGCGCGCAACCCGATAACGATTGATAAATTGTTGGAAATTAACTCCCGTTTGGTGGTTGACGACTTGAGAAAGATATTTGGTATTAGTAGATAACCTTTCTGCAACGTGACGCAAGTTCAAATCAGGCTCAAGGTATAGTTCCTCTTCTTCAATCGCATGGCGAAGTCTAGTATATAATTTTAACTCTTCTACCCCTTTGAGGCTACTCGTCCGATATTTATCATTTAGTTGTAAGAGGTTTAATCCCTCATCGGAATGAATATTGCCATCAATTTCAAAAGCGATATAATTAGTTAAAATATTGTCAGGTGTAAAAACGGGATGAATAACCAGATTACAGAAATATGGTGTACCGTCTTTTTTGTAATTTAAAATTTGTTCTTTAATGGATACTTGATCGGATAGACCCTGACGAATACGATTAATTACTTCAGGGTCTGATTCAGCCCCTTGCAAAATGCTTGGTTTTTTACCAATCACTTCAGTTAAGGTATAACCAGTAACGGTTGTAAAATCATCGTTTACCCATTGGATCCTTCGTTCAGCATCGGTTAATATTACTACGACAGTAGGAATCATGATGGAAAATTTTAATCTGCCTAAGCAGATAATGGTTTAAAATAGTTGTGAAAAAAATTGAACATTATAATTCCTAGAAACCTATTAACAATTCTCAAATTCAGACAAATAGTTAAAATTTTAATTCTAGTAAAAAGTTACTAATGTTCAACCGATGCAATTTAAAATGGGTAACAATTAAAATCTAATTGTTAAATAAAAATGAAAAAAATACTCTTATTAAGGGGAAATCAAAGTCTTGTTTAAGCTTTCTTAAGCAAATCAGCCAAAAGGTTAAACACAATATAACCAACTGACTTTCAATAGGTTAATTTACAAATTAAAACGCATATATCCAACAATCGTTCATTTTTAATAGTAAATTATTATTCGTGAATATTATTTTTGTTGAATGTGAGGTTCTGTAATTTACGCATTATCATAGGGAAGTTCAAATAGGATTTTTATTTACTATTACAACTGGGTGCTTAATTTTGTAGCATTTCTAATAATATACTTTTTTTGTTTTTCTAACAAAAAAATAACATATTTCGCCGTATTAAATCAAAGCTAGGTTTGCATAAAAAATAACTGGGTATTGGCATAGTCAACAAAAAGTCGTAATCTAGCATTCAGTTGCTACAAGACGTAGATTATCATCCAATCTGTGTTGAATTACTAAGAGAGAACTTAAAAATCCAGCAATAGCAAAAACTATTGCTACTTTATTACTTATGTCTGTTAACATCTACCAAAATATATTAGCCTCTAATTTCGACCGAGCGGATTTGTGCATTTTAGATTCAAAAAAAGAAACAACAGCACAAAATTTCACGCTTCAGTTGTTACAGCAGGGACGTATCGATTTTGAATTGCACTCCACTTTTCAAGCGGCTGGTATTCTACAATACCTATTCTTCGAGTCGCGCAATCAAGAAAAAAACATTGGTGACAAATTGTTAGGTTTTGGTTTTCCAATGTTGTTTACACAAATAAATGGAGAAAATTATGCTGCGCCGCTATTCGTTTGGCGGTTAGGAATAGAGCCGAGCGTCAGCCGAATCAATTCATGGGTATTTCGTCATAACGATAGCTATTCTGTAGAGGTTAATCTGCATTTATTAGATGCGTTGCAGCGAGCTTATGATACTGATTTCTCTGATGTGTTATTCGATTTTGGCGTTAACAATCGATTAGAGCCGAAGGACTTGCAACGCATCTGTGCAAACCTTAGTAACCAGTTAAACTTAGCTCACTACCAAGCTGAAATACGTCTAGTAGCACAGCCATCTTCCACCGAAGTTCGCAAACTGACAAAAGATGGAGGAATTTTATGGTCAGGAAGTATTGGCTTATTTCCTCCACAGTGGAAAAGCGAGAAACTGCCAGCTGCAACTGTAGAAATGGATTGGTCTAAGCTAGATCAGTTGATGCCTCCACAGCATTCTTTTGGATTAAAAGGTTTGACGCCAGGACAATCTGCCGCAGTAAAGCTAGCTCAATCGCGTCGTATCACTCAAGTCAATTATTTATACCAAACAGATCAAGTTGAGTTCATCAATCACCTGATAACCAATGCGTTGAGTCAGGATGAAAAATGTCTAATTGTTGCGCCAAATGCAACGACGCTACGCAATATTCAGGCTAAACTGGTGCAACAGCAGATTAGTTATGCCCATTTTTTGTTAAAAGAACCTATTTCTGATAAATCACTATTATTGGAACTACTGAAAGCATTGGACAATAGCAAGACCATGCCGCCGGTACAATTTCCTGCTCACTATCAGAAAAACTTAGAAAAATGCCTGCTGGCGCAGGTAGGTCTGGATGCAAATTTCACGGCTACCCAGCGAATTGTTTTTGGTAATGAAAGTTGGACTTATCTGGTAGGACATTTCTTACGTTCCAACCGAACGGAGGATAAAGCTTTACTCAACAATCATCTGCAAGCCACTGATTTCACTTTTACATTCAAAGAATACGAAAGTTTACGGACTGCGGTAGAAATATGCAAGCCCCTTTATCAAAATATTAGTACTTTAAAACATCCACTCGGTGAGCTAAATGCTGATATTTTTACGCAAAAAACGGAGGCGGAAGGGCTACAGTTTATTCAAGAAAAAACAGCTTATTTTCTAAAAAAAGGAAAAGAGTTACAACACAAATATATCAGCGGTCAAGCTGCCTATTCAGAACGGCTACGAGCACACTACGAAAATCGACAAACAGAATTATTGGCGAAAGCCGAGCGAGTGCTTACCGCAATCGACGAGCAAGAACAAACCTTTGGGATTCATTTTCAAAATGCTTCTACTTGGTCATTAAAACTGAGAGGTTTCTTTTCGGGTAAGTTTACTCGTATTCTGGAAGCCCGAGAAGGAATTCGGTTAAAATATGAACGACTACAACAGGTTTTTCAACAATACAATTATTTTGACTTCAATTTTGCTACAGCTACGCCTCCGCTAAGTATGCCATATATTCAGCGGCAAACAAAAGCATTTATTGAAGCATTGCAAAATTGGAAAAACAATATCAACGAAGAAGTAAGAGAAGAAGTCAAACGGTTGAGTTTTCAAACAGCGCTGCCCGGAATCGAATATCGGCAGGAGTTAAAAAAACTAGAAGATGAATTAGAAGAACTCGTTAAGGAGATCAACGATACTCGTTTGCTTGATGCACGTTTAGAAAACAAAATGCTAACGCTGGGCAAACAACAACAGTTTTTAGAATCTATCCTCGAACAAATGGCAGGTGCGCAATATAACTTGCGTGATTTTAATTCTTTTTATAAATGGCATCGCAATTGGCTACAGCTAGATAAACAAGCTCGAAAAGTCGTACAAGCCCTAATTAAGGTACAACCTAAAATCTGGATTGCCGCTTTTGAAAGCTGGTATTTCCATCAAATATTACTGCGTACGAATACCACTGAATTACCCGAACGGGAAAGTGCTTTACTCAACTTCGCCGAAACACTTCAGGATTTTCGCCCTACGCTTCTACAACACATCCGCTATACGGGACAAGAACGCCGCAATCGCGCGATCAAATCCCTTAAAAATCAGAATAAAAAGACGTACCAGTTGATTTTTGGTAAAAAAAATCACGAGCTCTGCGCCGAGCGTAGCTTACAAGAAGTTTTGCGATTAGGGTTGCCAACGATTAGTGAAGTATTACCAGTCTTGTTAACTACTGCTGATGTCGCTGCCCACGATTTTCCACAATTGGAAGCGCATTTTGACTATATTATTTTTGTAGATAGCCAACAACTGGCAGCGGAAACTTGTACCAGATTACTTCCGATGGGTAAGCGCATTGTCGCTTTAAAACACCGCATTAATCATTCTGCAAAGAGCGAACATTCATTAAGCGATTTACTACAAGAAAAAGAGGTTTTGAATGTTATTTTGAAGAGTCCTGCGATTGGTACAACTAACGGAGCAAAACGCTTCTTTGCTAATTTATACGACGCTGATTTTGATCTTTCATTATTAGAAGAATCTGCTGATTATCAATCCCTTAACGTGGTAAAAGTAGAAGGACGTTACAATGAAAAAGAACAAACCAACGACGTAGAAGCTCAACGAATTCTAACGTTATTAAACGAAATAAAAACCACTCAACAGCGTACTTATCCGCGCGTAGGAATCATTTGTTTCACACTCGCTCAGCGCAATTTAATCGCTGCCTATTTATTAAAAATTAAACAAAAACGCTCGGCGGGGAGCGAAATGATTCAGCATTTGGAGCGCAATGGATTGAGTGTCTTACACATTGATGAACTCAATGGTCAGCAGTTTGATATTGTGATTGGTTCCTTGGCTTATGGGACAGTGGATATGCATGGGACATTTACACAGACCATCCAACAATTAAACGAGGCAGATCGACAAGCTGATTTACCGACTTTACTGAATTGTGTCCGTCAACGATTGATCATTGTACATTCTATTCCAGAAGTGACGCAGGAACAATTTCTAGACATAGAAGCAGAAAAACTTTCTAATCTTTACTTGCTACTGCATTTCTTAAAATACGCTGAAGCGGTACAAAGAAAACAAACCAAAGCACAGTTTGATTTACTTGCCGATCTACATCCAGCAGAACAACCGTTGCCACCACAAATTATTTTGGCAGAAGAAATTAGCGCAGCGGTACTCCCCTATTTGGGTGCAGAGCGTTTAGCACGCAATGTTGTGTTTAATGGCTTACGTATCCCATTACTGATTCTTCCACTCAAAGATCACCAGCCTGCGACAGCGGTCGTTCCCGACGGTTTTTTTGCGACGGGTGGTGCGACTTCTTACGATTGGGAACGCCAGCAAAGAAGAAAACTCGAAGAAATGGATTTCTTGTACTATCCAGCCTGGTCGGTACTGTGGTGGAAAGATACGGCACAAGAAGCTCGAAAATTAGCGAGTTGGGTGATTAAAACGGATAAATTGGGAGGAGAAGTTTAAATTTTCAAGTGGGTGTTTAGTGCTTGTTTGGAGACAACGCTTTACGCTAATCGCTTACATTCTGATCCATCTGTCATCTCTCAGATTTATCAGCCTGCTCCAAAGGATTTCGGAGGTCTCTTCTCTATCTTCTGATACTAAGCAAACCGACGAAAAGCATTCCACAGGCGATCTGGTAATTCTCCTTCGCTCGCAGTTACGTAATCTTCGTACGCGCACGGTACTAATTTATGGCGTTGATGCTTCTGTTGCGTTCGCATCGGTACTTGTAACCACCAGCGGTTACTGCGCTTACTTTTCCAAAAGGTCAGTTCGTAATCATATTTCTTTAATTGTACGATATATTCCACCAAGCCGTGGGTCGAGATGGGATAATCTCCTTTGCGTCGATAGAATCCATCAAAAAAATACCAAATCAATAAGGCGATCGATTTAGCCGTTTGTTGAGCGAGATCCTGTTGAGGTTGAAAACCGTAAAAACCAACGGAAGATAATTTATCACTCAAACCCGCATAATAAGTCAATTGACAAGCTTCTTCTATGGTTAATCCAGTCGGAAAACCATTCGTTTGTGCAGGCGCGGCACTATGCTTGAGGCTAGCGAGATTGAAACAAAGCAGGTCTGCATCCCGAATAAAAGGTTCGGCACTACTCAAATCAGCTTTGATCTTACCCAAGCGTAAGGTATCAAAATGGCGATTTTCAAAAAGCTCTAAAGTCGTAGCAGGTACAAAATGGGTTTGAAAACCAATTGCTCCAACATTAAATAATCCTGCTTGTGCTCCATTAATAATTGGATTCAGGTAATGGTTTGCAGCCTCTTCCTTCTGGGGAGAAAAGTGAATCCGTTCATCAATAATTGCAATATTACTCAACTGCCGTAGCGGTGGATAAGCTTGATATTGAGCAAGCGTTTCTTGAGTATGTTCGCCCAAGATGATCGGAACGATTTTACTGTTGATCAACTCTTGAATTACTTGCGTAAAAAAAGCTGTATTTTGATTACGAATATTACCTAAATCTGCAACTTCTAGTTGTCCAAAATGAAATTGCAATGAATACAACTGCTCTCGCACTGCATCTCCACTAGCAGCATGAATAGCTAGTAAGACAACTTTAGTATCTGATAGATCGGGAAATTTATCCGTATAGATTTGAATCCGTTGAGCGAAGCTATTTATTTGCTGGTCTTTATAATCCACTTTAACGGAAGTCAACCAATTTTGCAGCATAGTGTATTTAATTTGGTTCTTTTTTCTAATACGAACCTGTATTTTTTAGAAGAAAATTTATTTTTATTGTGACAACTGCGACTTGGCATACATATAGCAAAATGCAGTATATTATTCTCAATATAAATCTTAATCCTAATTAAATTATTTTTTTAGCATATTTTTTTTCAAAAAATGGCTAATCAAGCAGCGAATATCTAAGTTATATCGTTTTTTTAGAGAAAAAAAAATTATATTTGTGACGTTAATATTCAAATATTAACCATATAAACTTAATAACCCCCTCAAATATTAGCAAAAAATAACATCAACACCTCTGACTTTGTTTTGGTAAAATATATTTTTCACATAAACGGCAAACAATTGAATTACTAAAAACAAAGTTTACCTCCACACATTATATTCCATAATTTTCCATACAATCTACCCCTTATAACACAAGACTAGCTGAATAATACACTAATAAAAGTTCTTAGGCTAAAGGTTTTGTACATTAGTATCAACAAGCATTTTGTATAAAAAATTGACAGAGAAAGCTTTGTATATTTATGTATAATCCTGAACATATAATCATGTACTATGTAAGCTGCTTATGATAATTTATTATCTGGTGGTGTTTTAGTACTTTTCTATTTAATTAAAAATTTTTCAATCATTAAATTAGCGACCCTTATGACTACAAAAAAAATTACTTCCTGTCTCGCTATTTTCTTCTGTTGTAGTATTATTACTCTATCAGCACAAGATGCCACTAGTCAATCTTACAGTGGTGTACAAGCTACCCCTGAGCACAAATGGGAGCTCGGCATACATGCAGGTCACGCATTCGTAGCAGGTGACATTGATTTCAATCCTTCTTTTGGAGCAGGTATTCATGTTCGTCGAGCATTAGATTATCTTTTTTCTATTCGTGGCGAGTTATTGTATTCAAAGCCAGAAGGAGAAGACAATAACCAACGTAGCTTTTCAGCTGATTGGTTAAGTGGTTCTCTCCACGGTGTTATTACATTGAACAATATGAAATGGGACAAGCCATCCCGCAAAGCTAACCTTTACTTTTTTGCTGGTCCTGGCTTAACCAATCACTCTGCCTCCTTTACGGATAAAGGATTCACGAGAGAACTTGATAATAAACTAGACGTTAGTCTGGATGCTGGTGCAGGTATTGCCTTTAAAATTTCACCTAAGTTTAATATTGGTATTGAACATAAATCGGTGCTTACTTTTGGTCAGCGGGCTGATTTGTTAGATGGTTTTAATAATCCAAACCAAAATGTCACTACTTACCGTGACTTATTTAATTATACAAGCATTCGTTTGAATTTCAACTTGGGTGGTGATGATAAAGCGGAGCCTTTGTATTGGTTAAATCCATTAGATTTAGTCTTACAGGATATTTCAGAATTGAAAGCACGTCCTGTATTTGACTTGACTGATACAGATGGCGATGGTATCATTGATATGATTGACCAAGAAAAGGACAGTCCTGCTGGCTCTACTGTAGATACACGCGGTGTAACTTTAGATAGCGATGGCGACGGTATTGCTGATTATCAGGATAAAGAACCTTATTCGCCTGTTGGTTATGAATATGATGCAGAAGGAGTAGCACAAGTTCCTGCACCTGATTTCATGACTCGTGACCAAACACAAGGCATGATTGATGCAGCCTTACGCGATTTTGATGTGACGGAAGATGCATTAGTGGATTGGTTTTTACCAATGATTCACTTTGATATCGACAGTTACAAAGTTAAGCAGTCAATGTATGGTGATTTGGCTGGTATAGCGCAAGTCATTAAGTCGAATCCTACGCTGCGATTCATGGTAAAAGGTTATACGGATAAGACTGCATCCGATTCTTACAATGAAAGATTGTCTTATAACCGCGCACAAGCGGCTGTTGATCACCTCGTGAATAATTATAATATTGCTCGCAATCGCTTAGTATTAAATTACGGTGGTGAAAATGAAACGCTCGTTCCTGTTCAAGGCAATAGCTACATGAACCGTCGGGTAGAGTTTATGGTTGCACCCGCTGGTGCTACAGATATGGCTGCGCCAGGTGGTACATCCACAGGAAGCAATTTCTCTGGTAGCCGTGATGCAGGATATTAATCTAACACGCGACGTATAACTCATAACGAGTAAGTACATATCTACAAAAAAGGGACTTGATTCGATTTGAATCAAGTCCCTTTTTGTTTTGTATTAGGACTATACAAAGTTTTTATTTGACGCTGATTCTCTATGATTTTTTCCGTAGCATTACGGAAAAAATCTGCGTTTATCTGCGTCAAAAACTATGTCTATTGCAAAACTTTGTACAAGCCTAATTTTGTATTAAAAATGTACAAAATTTTAAAAATGCATCAGTCTTTAGTACTGCCCTGTGGAGAGCATTACTAATGTACAAGCAATTGCCGTCTCAATTCCTTGTTCTTTAGCAAGTCGTACCAACTCAAAGTTTTCCGTACCTGGATTAAAGATGATTCGATTTGGTTTCAAACCTAAAATATAGTCGTAATACTGCTTCTGCCGTTCTGGATTAAGATAAAGCGTTACCGTATCAATATCATCACTTTCGGGTGTGCCATTAATAATATCAATGCCAGCAATTGCTCCTTTCTTTATTCCAACGGGAACAGCTTCATATCCACGATCCGTAAGCATCCGAGTAGCCCGATAGGAATAACGCTGAGGATTAGTGGATGCTCCGAGAACCAAAGTCTTTTTCATCTAGTATGATTTTTCTGTTTTGAGTTTCACATTATCATCAATGACGTGAGCCGAATAATAAACTACCGATTCGCACTAACGTACTCCCTTCTTCCATCGCAATTAAGTAATCGCCCGACATCCCCATCGAAATTTCTTTAAAGGCATCCGCTTCCGCGAAATGGTTCTTTTTTAAAGTCGAAAATATCTGCTGCAATTGCTGAAACTCTCGTCGTACCTGTGCTTTATCATCCGTAAAAGTTGCCATTCCCATCACACCAACTAGACGTATATTTTCCATTTCTGCGTAAGCATCTGACGCTAATAAGGCTTGGGCTTCCGCCAAATCTAATCCGTACTTAGTATCTTCTTCCGCAATATGAAACTGCAATAGTCCATCTATAATCCGCTCATTCCGCTTGGCTTGTTTGTTAATTTCTTTTAAGATTTTCAAACTATCTACGGAGTGAATCAAACTGATAAAAGGCGCAATATATTTAACTTTATTGGTCTGCAAATGTCCGATGAAGTGCCACTCAATATCTTTTGGTAAAGCCGCATGTTTATCCGTTACTTCCTGTACGCGATTTTCACCGAAGATACGCTGCCCCCGATCGTACATTTCTACAATTTGCTCATTGGGCTTAGTCTTACTGACGGCAACGAGCCGTGTTTCAGTAGGTTGCAGTGAATTTAATACTTGGTCGAGCATAGTTCTTTTTTCGGTGAACGGGAAAACATAAAAATCAGCGTCATCTGCGTCTTTCTGCGTCAAAAACTATTCAAAAAAGCTAAATATCGTCTTTCCATAATGCCGTTCATTCACGTAGTGTGGATGCTTTTTAAAGTCGTGATTGGGATTGTGTTCCATCACAAATAAACCTTCATCCTTCAATAATTCTTTCTTAAAAATCCAATCGGGAATCGTATCCAAAGTGGGTAACGGATAAGGTGGACCAGCAAAAATGTAGTCGTACTTCTCTGGTGTCCGTTCCATAAACTTGAACACATCGGAACGTACAATGTTGATGTTTTCTTCGATCTCAAGCTCCTTTGCCGTCTTTTTGACAAAAGCAACACAACCACCGAATTTATCCACGTAAGTCACATCCTCACACCCCCGTGAAATAAACTCGTAACTGTGATTTCCTGTCCCGCCGAAAAGATCTAAAACTTTAAGCTCTGAGAAATCGTAGCTATTCATTAAGATGTTAAACAGTCCTTCTTTCGCAAAGTCGGTTGTCGGGCGCGTAGGCCATTTTTTTGCAGGAGGAATAAATTTTCTGCCTTTAAATTTACCGCCAATGATGCGCATGGGAAAAAGTAATTTGAAAGTGGTGTAAAATTATTTGAAGGTGGTTTGAAAGGAATTTTGAAATACTCCATTTACTTTTCTTCCCAACTAAAATCATCATATACTGCTGCTGCTAGCTCATCATAAACGGCGATATTACTCAATTTTGCCATGCCTCGATCGGAAGATAATTTAATACCTCCATAAGTTTGATAATCTAACCAAGGCGTAGAAAACCGAGCAATCGTATCCGTAGCGTTCCCGTAAAAATCCCACTGTGAAATCATACCCTGAGGGCTAACGTAGGCCAAGTAACGATTTTCGGGTGTATCACCAACATTCTCAAAAGTAAGCTGGAGCACATCACCTAGATTCACCCCGTCCGTCGTGTCACGTCCCATATATTTAAGCGTCACGCCGCTATCTTTTAATTTGAATGGAAAAACGAGCCAGTAAGAATCATTGATCCAAATACTTTTGCCACGTTCCGCATATTTTTTAATACTATCTGGTTCCGTCATTTCTACACCGCCGCGCATGATTTTACCCGTATCCTCTTTTACATTTAACAAATAAGTGGTACTGTCGCCAGCACTTTCGATACGCACATTTCCGGTTGTTTTATCCCACCATAGATCACGTCGTCCAAAAAAAGTCCAACGCAAGTGACGCGTATTATCCCAAGCGGCTCGACCTCCGTTAGCTGCCATAACAGCATCGGCTAATTCGATTGCCTTTGCATCTGATGCGGCTGCATTAAAGCCGGCTGCAGCAGGGTTGCCTACGACAATAGGCTCTGTATTTTCAGTCGATTCAGCCGTCTGATTTTCACAAGAAAACGTGAATAAGAAAACAGGGAAAAAGAGAATAATTAAAACTTTCCAATTGGACATAGACGTTTGATTTAGCCACGCCGAAATAATTAATTCGGCAATACTTAGGCAATATTTATAACTAAAAAGATGCGCGAATGTACGGATTTTTTATCTGAACAAATTAAAAATAGACGTCCACCAGTTTTCTTGTTGAATCGCTTCAATTTCTCCTTTATCCAACCAAATTCCTTCACAATTAGCACAATAGTCAATAATCACTTGGTTGTCGCGTGGGTGAGTCGTTTTTTCCATCAGTGGATGTTCTGTACAGCTCGGGCAATACAATCCAATCAACTGATCCGTTTGTGGATCAATCTTTCTACGTTCGAATAAAACGGGTTCAACTACACTTTCTAACGGCTGAATTTCGTCTTTGTCTAACCAAGTTCCACCACAATTTTTGCATATATCTACAACAAAGGTTTGGTGCAACTCTTTGATGGTTTGGGTTCGTAAAGCGGTCTTACAACGAGGACAATCCATGATATTCGTTTTTAATAAATGACTTTTAGTCAAAATAAAATGAATTTACCGATTACTCAAATAAAAAAGACGTAACCTAGCTAGATTACGTCTTTTGTTGAATTATACTTAGTGGTTAAAAATCAACTCCCTTATTTTCCACCGAAATAATAAGCCAAATTCAATTCGAAGTGTCCCATGTTATCATTTTGATCTGGATTAGCGGATTCACTGATTCCATCTAAATAATCTGAAAAGACAAGGCCAGCTCCAATTTCTGCGCCGAATAATAATTGTTCGCTCAATGGAAATTGTACGCCTAGACCGACAGGAATGGTAAAAGCAAAGGTTGAATAGTCTTCAGCTAACTCTGGAGCATTCATTGGTAATCCACTCGTTTCAGGATTTACAATTGTCCCACCGATACCAGCTAATAAATAAAACGTAGTATTTTTTTGAAAAACACCATCTTCGTCGTAGCGCGGCTTTCCATTGAAGTGATATTCACCAAGTAAGCTAAGCTGCGTGTAGCCGGTTTCGAAGCTGTAACCACGATTTTTGCGTTCATCATAATCATTATCATCTCCTTTGAGTTGCCCGAGCATAACATTTGCTCTTAGCGCAAATTTTTCGCTAGCATGGTAGCGATAAAAAGCACCAAAGGATAATTGAGCATTATCGAGAGTGATTGAACTAGGAACAATGTCTCCTAAATAATTGGACAAACCAAGATGAATACCAACAGACGATTGGGCATTACTAAGCGTTGTTAAAAACAGCACAAAAAATGAAAAAGTAAAGAAGCGAAGTTTTAATTGTATCATATTAGAATTTTTTAAAATTGACAAACAGTGAATATACTTTATACGTAGCAAAAGATACTTAGTCACTGTTTTTGCCTCAAATTCTAAATTTTAACAACAAATAATTTCCATAATAATGAAAAACGAGTCTTTAACAAAAGGGGAGATTAACAAAATAATCAATCTGCAAAATGGTCGTAATTAATTCACTTGCAATGACTTATATACCTTTTTAAGTAAACAACTACATAGAACAACTCACAACTTGTTAACCAAATACTCAAATTTATTATTTAACGCTCGCTCAGTCCTTGCTTATAACGGTGTTCGGAGCTATCTACCGTCATGATGTTTTCATTTTTAACATCCGTTTCCACTAAACCATCTCGCAAGCGAACGATGCGGTGTGCATGTTCAGCAATATCTGGTTCGTGCGTAACGAGAATGATCGTATTGCCTTGCGCATGAATTTTTTCGAAAATCTCCATGATTTCAATAGAGGTCTTAGTGTCCAGATTTCCCGTTGGCTCATCTGCTAAAATGATCGATGGATTATTAACCAATGCCCGCGCAATGGCTACCCGCTGACGCTGTCCACCCGATAATTCATTGGGTTTATGATCTACCCGATCGCCCAAACCTACCGCAGTAAGTACTTCTCGCGCCCGTTCCAGTCTTTTTGATTTACTAATTCCGCCATATACCAATGGTAGTGCGACATTCTCTAATGAACTAAGGCGAGGTAGTAAGTTGAAAGTTAGAAAGACAAAACCGATTTCTTTATTTCGCACCGTAGCAAGATCGCCATCTTCCATTTCACTCACATCGGTTCCGTTAAGAAAATATTTTCCGTCGGTGGGAGTATCCAAGCAACCTAGCAGGTTCATCAAAGTAGATTTACCTGAACCAGATGGTCCCATCAGCGCCACGTATTCGTTAGGAAAAATATCTAAGGTGATAGATTTGAGCGCGTGCACTTTCTCCATTCCCATAATATAGGTTTTTCGAAGTTCGTGCGTAGAGATGATGCCTTGTTGCATAGCGTTATTAGTTATCGGTAGTTAGATATTCATGATTAGCAGACTGATAACTCGTAGCTGATCATTAATACCTAACGACTATTTCTTAATCATTTTCGGAACACGGAAATACTGATCGTCTGCATTAGGCGCATTTTTCAAAGCATCCGCCGTATTGACTTGGTTTTTCACTACGTCGGGTCGCAATACATTTACTTCTTCAGAGATATAGATGAGTGGTTTGACATTATCCGTATCTAGTTCCTCTAATTTACTCACCATTGTTAGAATATTATTCAAATCGCCCGTGATACGTTCTTTTTCGTCAGCAGATAATTCAAGTCGTGCTAACTGTTCCAGTTTCGAAATTAATGCGCTATCTATTTTCATGTTAACTATTTAGATGGTTGGATGTTTTTTATCGGCGAAATTAGGGAAAAGTTTGAGTAGATATAGAATTTACTACAGCAAGAGCACAGAATCTACAGTTAAATTGATGTACTTTCATATTTTACGGTTCTACATTTCACATTTCACATTTCGTACCGTATTTTCGGCAAATAATTAGTTACAACTATGACGAAAGACGCAACGACACAAATAAAACACGTCGCTATCGCTGGAAATATTGGCGCAGGTAAAACCACCCTTTGCACGCAATTGGGTAAACATTTTGATTGGCAAGTACATTATGAATCGACGGACGACAATCCGTATCTAAGCGATTTCTATATGGATATGCAACGCTGGTCATTCAATTTGCAGATCTATTTCCTCAACAATCGCTACCAGCAAGTTTTGAAAATTTTAGAGGGCGAGCAAACGGTCGTACAAGATCGGACGATCTATGAGGATGCACATATTTTTGCGCCTAATCTGCATGATATGGGTTTGATGACGACGCGTGATTTTAATAATTACTTCAGTCTTTTTCAAACCATGTCTTCACAGATTAAAGCACCCGATTTGCTCATTTATCTCCGAGCAAGTGTTTCGACTTTAGTCAATCACATCCAGCAGCGCGGACGCGATTATGAAGGTAGTATGTCCCTAGATTATTTAAAACGCCTCAACGAGCGCTACGAGACTTGGATTAGTGGCTATAATAATGGTAAATTGCTAATTATTGATGCCGATGAGGTGGACTTTTTTAATAATCCAGAAGATTTGGGACGCATCGTGAATCAGGTGCAAGGAGAGTTACATGGACTTTTTTAACGAGTAACGAGTAAATAAAAAACGTCTAAACATTTGATAATCAAATGTTTAGACGTTTTAATTTGTTATATTCTGAATAAACCACGCCGAAATAATTATGCTCCTTTCGAGCGCGTTTTCACTGCTTTCACTTCAGGTGCGTCATCCGCTTGCATCCATTCTTGTACCGTTTCAGGTAAATATTCTGACCAACTTTCCGCCGCATCACCTCCATTAACAACACCGTATAATACCGCTCCACTAAAAGCGATCGTCAGTACGAAAGCAGTGAATTTTCTCCGACGAGCAGCAGCAACAAAACGATTTTTCATAGTAAAAATATTTAGAAATCTACGGTAGAGACGTTTAATAAAACGTCTGTACAATGATCTGTACATAGGTATTTTTGATTCAAATTAGATAACGTTGTTTCTAATGTCATTTAAACGTCATTGAAGAAAAGCTTATTTTATTAGTCATCATTAAAGTTTTTAACAATTCGGCTAAAACGCACAAAGCCGCTGACTTTAAATCAAGTCAGCGGCTTCGAATATTGCCTATTTATTATTCAGTTAGGTTGTTTTTTTCTCAAACATCGAATCGACAAAAGCCCGTTTATTAAAAATCTGCAAATGATCGATCCCCTCGCCTACTCCGATGTATTTAATTGGCACTTTAAATTGATCAGAAATACCAATGGCGACTCCACCTTTAGCTGTACCATCTAATTTGGTTAACGCCAACGCAGTAACATCGGTCGCTTCAGTAAAATGAGTCGCTTGTTCGATCGCATTCTGACCAGTCGTCGCATCTAATACGAGTAATACTTCGTGTGGTGCGCCCTCTAGTTTTTTACCGATAGAATTTTTAATTTTTGTCAACTCGCGCATCAAACCTAACTTAGTATGTAAACGTCCCGCTGTATCAATAATCGCGACATCGCAATTATTTTCAATCGCATACTTAGTTGTTTCGTAAGCTACTGCCGCAGGATCAGTGTTCATACCTTTATTGAAAAATTCGCATCCAACGCGATCCGCCCAGATTTTTAGTTGATCTACTGCCGCTGCACGGAAGGTATCTCCTGCGCCCAAAACGACTTTTAATCCTTGTCGTTGATATTGCGCTGCGATTTTACCAATCGTAGTAGTTTTTCCTACACCATTCACACCTACTACCAAAATAATAGCTGGTGTGCAGTCCGTAGGGAGTGTATAACCTTCAATATCTGCGGTATTATTTTCGGCTAGTAATTGTACGATTTCGTCACGTAGGATTTCATTTAACTCACTCGTATTCAAATATTTATCTCGTGCTACTCTCGCCTCAATCCGTTCAATAATTTTAATCGTGGTCGGCAATCCTACATCTGAAGAAATCAGAATGTTTTCTAATTCATCCAATACCTCCTCATCTACAGTGGATTTACCCGCTACAGCTTTTCCGATCTTCTCAAAGAAGCCCGTTTTCGTTTTCTCTAACCCTTTATCGAGGTCTTCTTTTTTCTCTTTACTAAAAAATTTCTTAAAAAAACTCATTAGGTAATATGTAATGTGTAATGGCTAATGTGTAATAATGTCGCACATTAACGCGAATATATTAAAGCTAACAGATAAGCAACACTCTTACAAAACGGATAGTTTATGCAATACCAAAAAAGGCTTTCCTTATTGAGTAAGAAAAGCCTTTTGCAGATAGTCGAATTTGGTTTTAGTAAAAAGAATAGTGTTCTAGTTACTGTAGCAACTAGTCACTGATTACTAAATCCTAGTTACTATCTTATTTTTTAGCGAAAAATTCTTTCACTTTATCTTTGTGAACCATCATCTCTTTATAAGAGTATTTTCCCGTTTTGGGATCTTTGACGCTTTTCACAACTTTTACAAAATCACGACCTGAACCAGCGTTCGCCGCACGTTGCGCTACCCGCGCGTTTTTAGACACCTTTGCCATTGGTTTATGCTTTTTTAATAGTTGATAGTAAGATAACTTCGACCGAAAATAGAATTACTATGGTCAGCTCGAAGGTAATATATTTTGTTTAATTGTTGAACTGTTGAATCGTTTAATTCACTTTTCTATTAGTCAAAAAAGTTAAAATTATCAACAGTTAAGTGCCTCATGATAATTAATTCGGTAAATTTTAGGAAATAGATTTTTTCGATAGTTTTTCTAAAAAAATCAGTGCATATCCGTAGATACGGACTTATTTTTTTGG